>CAYHCW010000022.1:11024-13348 GCA_964355025.1 uncultured Gemmatimonas sp.
GCGTGGCCATGTCGTAGTCGAGCACCACGCGCCCCGCCGCGTTGAGCAGCGGCGCGCCGTCAGCCGCCAGCTTGGGCGGAATCATGCCCTGCCCCACGCCGCTGTTGGTGCTGAGCGCGAGCGCAATCATGCCCGGCAGGATGACGAGAAACGGGAACAGCATTTTCGGCACCGCCGCGATGAGCGGCGTACGCCGCGCGGCCGTCATCGAATCGGCGGCCATGGCGCGCTGCACCACGAGAAAATCGGTGCACCAGTACCCGAACGACAGCACGAACCCCAGCCCCATCACCAGCCCAAACCACTCCACGCCAATCGGGTTCGTCGCCGCGCTCTCCATCCCCTGCCACGCGTGCGTGTACGATCCGGCCGGCAGCCCCTGCGCAACCGCCGCCTCCGACAGCTTCGCCGTCAAACCGTCCCATCCGCCCACCCTCCGCAGCCCGATCCACACCAGGGGCACGAAGCCGAAGACGATCATGAAGAACTGCAGCACTTCATTGTAGATGGCGCTCGTCAGTCCGCCAAGCAGCACGTAGGCGAGCACGACCGCCGCCGACACGATGACGCTGGTGTCGAAATTCCAGCCGAGCAGCAGGTTGAGCAGCTTGCCCATGGCATACATGGACACGCCCGACGAAAAGATCGTCATGGCGGCGAACGAGATGGCGTTCAGCGTGCGGGTCTTCTCGTCGAACCGCAGCTTCAGGTATTCCGGCACCGACCGGGCGCGGGATCCATAGTAGAACGGCATCATGAAGATGCCCACGAAGACCATCGCGGGAATGGCGCCGATCCAGTAGAAGTGGCTGGTGGCAATGCCGTACTTCGCCCCCGACGCGCCCATGCCGATGACTTCCTGCGCGCCGAGGTTGGCCGAGAGAAACGCCAGCCCGGTGACCCACGGCGGGAGCGATCGCCCCGACACGAGGAAATCGGTGGATGTGCGCATCCGGCGCCGCAGCGCCCAGCCGATGCCGAGGACCGCAGCGAAGTACACCGCCATGGTCACGTAGTCGATGGACGTCAATTTTGCGACAGGCATGGGGGGAACGATGCCGATTGCGAGTCGTGCGCGCAACCGAAGCGCGCGCTACATTGCGTCGCCTATGCCACGTCCTCGCATCTCATGAAACCGTTCCGTCGCCTTGGCGAAGCCGTCGCGCCGGACGGCAGCGTGCTGGCGCTGTTCGAGCACGACGGTGCCTACGTGATTCGCGTGAATGGCGTCGAGCTCATGTCGACGCGGCGTCACAATTCCGAGGACGCGCTCGCCGACCTCGTCTGCCTGCCATTGCAGCACCGGCACGGCGCGCGCGTGCTCATCGGCGGACTCGGCCTCGGGTTCACCCTCAAGGCCGCACTCCGGGTCCTCCCGTCCGATGCGCACGTCGTCGTGTCCGAAATCGTCGGGGAAGTCATCGACTGGAACCGCAACCCCGACTACCCGCTGGCCAGCGACGCGCTGTGCGACCCGCGCGTGGAGCTCTGCCACGACGATGTCGCGCACGTGCTGCAGCGCTATCCCGAGGCCTTCGACGCCATCATGCTCGACGTGGACAATGGCGCCGATCCGCTCACGACCTCCGGCAACGCCCGGTTATACGGGCCGGTTGGCATTCACCTGGCGGTCGCCGCGCTGCGCCCGGCGGGCCGGCTCGCCTATTGGTCGGCGGTCGACGATCGGTCGTTCGAGGGAGCGTTGCGGCATGCCGGGCTCACGGTGGCGGTATCGCACGTGCGCGCACACACGACGTCCGGTCCCTGGCACACGCTATTCGTCGCGCAGGTCAGTGCTGCTGCCGCCAGGCGTTCCTACCAGTCCTGAGCTGCCCGCGCGCTGGCCTGGCGCATACCGAAGCCGAAGGCGCGCGGTGCGAAAGACGAGGGCCGAGAGGCCTGTGCACAGCGCCACGCTCCCGAGAATGACCACCAGTCGCGTGGCCGGCTGCCCGGTTTGCACGCGCCACGCCGCCAACTGCACCAGCGATCGCACCCACTCGACGGCCCCGAGCAGCAGCACGCCTTGCACGGTTCGCGCGGCCCAGGGCCGCCGCACGCCCAGCAACCCCAGGGCGGTGAGCACCAGCACGACCAGAACGACGTTGCCCCCGCGCAGGAAGTGCGCGCCAAGCACGAGCAGGCTTGCCACCACGGGCAGAAGCTGAAGCAGTATCACTCGGGCCGGTCGCGCACGGATTCTCCCTCCACGTGCAGTCACGCACGAATCTGCCGGTGGCCCCATCGAGACGCCAGCAGTCCTGCGGCGGAGTGCGCCGGCGCTGTCGGAACGAACGGAAGCATTCTGAGGAAATTCCCCGACA
>CAYHCW010000023.1:0-13302 GCA_964355025.1 uncultured Gemmatimonas sp.
CGTGCCCGGATTGCGGGAGTCAGCTGGAGTACGCTGAGGGGTGTGTGAAGTGTCACGTGTGTGGGTTTAGTGAGTGTGGGTGATACTCACCGCCTTGTGAAGTGATTGCGCCCCGCCTGGCTTTGTTGCCGGGCGGGGCGTGGTGTTTTGGGGCAGTGCTGGGCGCTGGCCCGATCTCGGCCGGTGTATGCAGCGAGTGTTATGCAGCGAGCAGGCTGGCTGGCACTGGCGCACCGTTCAGTCTTTCGGCGGGGCGGTGGGCGGTCCAGGATGCAGAAAGCGAGCCGCATACAACTTGCTGCCTAAGAAGAGCGCCAGAAATACAGTTATGCTGACCAATCGACCATTTGTCCAGGGAAGAGTATGCGCGCGAGTATCGGTCAATTCATTCTCCTCGGGCTCTGTGCCGTCGCGATCGTTGTCGGCCTCGGCGCGCTCGCCGGGGTGTTCCCGATCGGATCGCGGGTCGAGTCTCTTCTCCTCGGCGTCACCGGTGTGGGGAGCGGCGTAGGCCTGTGGCGCTTCGTTCGGCGCGGCCGCCCACCTGAGGTTCCCGTAGCGCACTCCGCGGTGCGGCCACAGCTTCAACGCTGATGGATGTCGCGACCGCGCGTGACGCACGGGCGCAACGCGTCCCGGTTAATGAGGCAGGCCCTAATGAGCAATCTCGACAGACCCCTGGTCGGCACCATCATCCTCGCACTCGGCATCGCCACGGCCGGTCTGCTGGCCGGCAGCGGCTTCGTGCGCGCCAAGCAGGCGGAGCGCTATGTCACGGTGAAGGGCGTCGCCGAGCAGCAGGCGAAGGCCGACCTCGCCATCTGGCCGCTGAAGGTGATCGCGGCCGACAACGACCTGGCCGCGGCCAACACGGCGCTGCAGCTGAGCGTGCGGCGGATCCGCAGCTTCCTGCAGCGGCATGGCGTGGACACCACGCAGCTCACGCTGCAGGAGTTTGCCGTGCGCGACGGGCAGGCGGACCAGTACGGCAACAACCGGTCCGGGCCGCGCTACGTCATCACGCAGACGCTGCTGGTGCGGAGCACGCAGCCCGACAAGATTGCGGCGGCGAGCCAGAAGGTCGCCGAGCTCGTGAGCGAGGGCGTCGTGCTTTCATCCGGCGAGCAGTACGGCAACGGCGGGCCGACGTTCGTCTTCACCGGGCTCAACAAGCTGAAGCCGGCCATGATCGCGCAGGCCACCGCCCGCGCCCGCGAGGCGGCCCAACAGTTCGCCCAGGATGCGGGCAGCACACTCGGCGGCATCCGACAGGCCAATCAGGGCTACTTCGAGATTCTCCCGCGCGACCAGGCGCAGGGGATCAGTGAGGCCAGCCAGGTGAACAAGGTCGTGCGGGTGGTGGCGACGGTGGAGTATCTGCTGAAGGACTGATCACTGCGCGTGTGAATGGCGCTCGTGGTGGGCGCCCGCCCCCGTCACTTGACCTGCAACGCGATGCCCCGGGTCGGCGCCGGGGCGGCGCAGTTGCCGAAGCGCACGCCGCGCAGGAACGCGCGGGTCGTTTGCACCGTGAGGTCCTCGACGAGCGGCGCCCCGCCCCTTCCACCGAAGTCCAGGTGGGTCGCGCCATCGATGACGGCGAGCCACTTGCATCCGGGCGACATGCCGGCGAACGGTTCCGTACGCCGCTGCCACGAGGCGCCGCCCAGCGCGGAGTCGCGCGTACCGGTGATGCTCAGCACGGGCCGGTGGATGCGGCGCCACGCGCCGGCGGGAAAGAGCGAGCCCACGCCCTGCGGAGACAGAGCGACGTACGCGTCGAAGGCGTCCACGCCCTCCGCCCCGACGCCGTTGCGGGCCCCCGCTTCCATCATCACGGTCGCGGCGCCCATCGAATGGCCGAGCAGCACCGACTCCTTGCCCTTGCAGCGCGCACTGGCCCACGCACGCGCCGCGGCAACGTCCATCAGGCGGCCACGGTAGGCGGCGGTGTCATTGACGAGGGATGAAAGCCCGCCGCGAACTCCCGCGTCGCGCACCCGCTCCCTGAGCGCCTGCCGACCGCTCTCCGGGTGGCCGACCACTGCCGCGAAATAGCCGTCCGCCGCCATCGCCTGCGCCAGGTACCCGAGGCCCTCCTCCGAGCCGCCCGCGCCGTGCGACAGAATGGCGATGCCGCGGCAGGTGCCCGCTGCCGCCGGAAAGGGCCTGATGCGCAGCGACTCGCCATCGGCGCGCCGCAGCGCAATGGTCTCCTGGCCGACGCCCGGCGCGGGCATCGCCAAGGCGATCGCGACGACTGCCAAGAGGAGTTGCGCAGGGATCATCGGCATAGTCTGCGTGTGTGCGTCCGTCGCGGCAAGCGCGCGCGCATGAAGCACTGCATCGTGGCGCCGCCGCCGCCACAGCTGCAAGATACCTGTGCAGCCTGGCTCAGCCATTCGAAACGCCACTGACCCCACGTGAGGAGAAGGCCCCGTGACCAGCGCCCTCCGTTCTCGCTTCCTTCGACGCACACGCGCCCCGCTGTGCGTCGTGGTCGCCGCCGTCCTGTGCGCCGCTCCCGCCCGCGCCCAGGACGACCCTGCGCGACTGATCACCCGCATAGAATCGGCGCAGAGCCCCGACCGGCAGGGTTTCGACGCGCTGACGCTGCAACAGCTGATGCAGCGCCTGCGCGTCCCCGGCGTCAGCATCGCCGTCATCAGGGACTTCCGCGTCCACTGGCTCAAGAGCTACGGCGTCGCCGATGTCGAAACGGGACGCCTCGTCGACTCGACCACCGTCTTTCAGGCGGCGTCCATCAGCAAGCCGGTCACGGCGATGGCGGCCATGCGGCTGGTGCAGGACGGTCGCCTCGCGCTCGATGCCGACATCAACACGTACTTGAAGTCGTGGCGCGTGCCGGCGTCAGAGCTCACGCGCACTCAGCCGGTCACCGCGCGATCGCTCTTCAGTCACACCAGCGGCTCCGATGACGGGTTCGGCTTTCCGGGCTACGACCCGGCCGCGCCGCGCCCGACGCTCGTGCAGATTCTCAGCGGCCAGCCGCCGTCGAACGTCGGCACGGTCACCTTTGGCCGCGCGCCGTACCGAGGCTCCAAGTACTCCGGTGGCGGCACGATCATCATGCAGTTGGCGATCACCGAGCTCACGGGCGTGGC
This sequence comes from uncultured Gemmatimonas sp., assembly GCA_964355025.1. Taxonomy (GTDB): domain Bacteria; phylum Gemmatimonadota; class Gemmatimonadetes; order Gemmatimonadales; family Gemmatimonadaceae; genus PNKL01. The sequence goes on from CAYHCW010000023.1 coordinate 3,126, forward strand.
GTTCGCCGAGTTCATGGGGGCCACGGTGCTCACCCCGCTGGGGATGGCCAACAGTTCGTACGAGCAGCCGATGACCGCCGCCCTCGCCGCGCACGCAGCGCGCGCGCACAACGGGCAGGGGAAGGGAATGGGTGCGGCGTGGCACGTGTATCCCGAGCAGGCGGCCGCTGGACTCTGGACAACGCCCGCCGACCTCGCGCAGTTCGTCATCGAAGTGATGACGGCCGTGCGCGGGCCGCGCGGCACGGTGCTGTCGCAGGCGGCCGCTCGCGAGATGGTGTCCCCCGTCGGCACCGGCCCGTACGCCGTGGGCCTGAGCATCGAGAAGCGCGGCGAGGGATGGTATTTCGGGCACGGCGGCTCGAACTGGGGATTCCGCGCCGACATCCTGGGCCACGTGCGCAAGGGGTACGGCGTGGTCATCATGACGAATGGCGACAACGGCGGCGCGCTCATCAGCGAAATCGAGGCGCGCGTGGCCGCGGCGTACGGCTGGGATTCGCTGGACAAGCCGCTGGTGCGGTGAGGGCAAGTCGGAAGTGCGAGCGCGCGACGCTTGCCGCAACCTTGCTTCTCACCGTCGTGTCCTGCGACGGCAACGACGTCGCGCGCATCGAGGTGGCGCGTCGTCACATCGTGCTCTACGGCCACAGCCCGTTCACACTGCCCATTCGCCTGATCGGCCGCGCGGGCAACGTGCTGCCTCCCCGTGATATCACGGTGCGCGTCTCCTCGGATTCTGCCGTGCGCGTCATTCTTCCTGACGCAGTCGTCTGTGACCGTGCGGGTAGGGCGGATGTGGAGGTGCGAGCCGGCGCGGTGACGGAGCACCTCGACGTCCGGTGTCGGGCGGGCGCGGTCTTTCATGTCGTGCCGTTCGCCGAGCGGGTGTTGGGCGATGCCCCAAAGCAGCTGAAGTTCGAAGTGGAAGTGAACGTCGGAGATCCTCCCCGTCCACTCACGTTCTTGGCCGCGTTTCCGTCGGGTGACCGCGAGGTCGTGCACCCGCTCCGGGTGGAGGTGATGGACTCCTCGGTGGCGTACCTGCGCGCAGACTCTATTGTTGCGGTCTCGCCGGGACGCAGACTGATTGCGGTGGAGCTTGGCGGCCAGTGGGTCTACGTCACCGTCGCCGTGAGTGCCGTGGTTGCGGCCGACACGCTGTCACTCAGGGCCGGGCAAATCCGCAGTTGGTCGCTCGACCCGGGGCGGTATACCCTGACGGTCGCGATGGTGCCGGGGCGGCCAGCAGCGCGCTGGCTGGATATGGTGACGGACGGCGTGCGTTGCGCAAGAAACTTCCGCTCCGAAGATATCATTCACTGCGTGGTCTACGAGCACGGCACCGTTGTCGTGCGCAACACCAGCGCCGACCCAGGCAGTCCGGCCAAGCGAGCGTTCGTGAGGATCGTCCGGACGCCGTAGCGAAAATCGGACCACTCCACGCATTCGACGATCCCTTCTACTGCATCGCGCGGCGATCAGTGCCCGAGCGCCGCACGCTGACGCGACGATCCGGCACCGTGCGCTGCTGTGCCACGCGCCGCTCCGTCCCTGACCGTCTGGTGGCGGGCAGCGCCGGCACCTGCAATCCCTCCGGTTCGAGCCGCAACCGGATGTCGGCGACGAGCCGCTCGGTTTCGGTCGACGGCATGGCGTGGAACTCGGTCTCCAGCGTGCGCTGCAGCCCGCTGAATGCGCGCAGTGCGCCGGCGAAGTCGCCGGTGCGTACCAGCAACCGGAGCAAGCGCTGCACTTCCGACTCGCTGAACGGAGACAGCGCGAGTGCGCGCTTGCCCCAGAATGCCGCACTGGGCAGCTCGCCCGACGCCTCGAATTCCGCAGAGAGGTCCCACGCGGCCTTGGCCGCCCGCAGGCCGAGGTGCTCGCGCCGGGCGTCCAGCCAGTCAGCGAAGGCGTTGGACCCGCCGACGTAGAACCCGGGGAGCAGTTCCCCGCCGTAGAGGCGGAGTGCCTCCTCCTTGCGGTTGGCGTCGAGCAGCGCCTCGAACTGCATGGCGTCGCAGGCCACCGACTCGGCGACGGCGACGCCGTGCGAGCCGATGCTGATCACGGCCGCGTCACCGAGGCAACTGCGGAGGAATGACATCGACTGCCGCAGCGCGTTGCGTGCACGCGTGGAATCCGACTCGGGCCAGAACGTGCCGATGAGCTGGTCGCGCGACAGCGACCCGCCGCGCTGCGACATCAGCACATACAGCAGAAGCGCCACGCGCTTGGGCTGGCAGAGCAGCCGCGCGGACTCGGCGCTTGCTGGTCCAACGAAGCCGAGACGTCCGAGCGTGACAACGGTTGCCAGCCTGATGCCGGCAGGTTGAGTCTGGATCAAGTCGCGTTTGGGGGCGGGGGCCGGAAACTCAATGCGGGATGAACCAGCACGGCGTGAAGTTTCGCGCCGCACTCTGCCGGGCCGCAAGGAGGACACGAGCATCAATATGACGTCCCGAACGGCTCTCCGGGCGATCACTGGCGTAACAGCCAGATAACGACCTCGCTTTAGACTGGCGGCCTACCCCCCTACAGGAGTCCGTTGAGATGCGTCTGTGCCCCCCTGTGATTGCCCTTGCCGCGATTGCCTTGCTTGCGGCGTGCGGTGAGGCTCCCTCCCAGCCCGGGGCGGCCCCCAGGCAGACTGAAGTGGCGCAAGTGGCTCGGGGAGTGGCCAACCTCTCGCAGTCGTATATCAGCGGGTCGACGCCCGTGACAGCCTACGGTCCGATCTACCCGGCAACGGTGGATGCGAACTGGTCGACCACCGTCTGCGTCGCGTCCCCTGCGTTCGGGCTGAATGCCGCGTGGGGAGTCGGGAGTCCCGCCATCTCGGGCCTCGCGCACGACTGGCTCGGCTACTACTTCACAGCCGGATGGATCAGCGCTTGGGGCACACCCGGGTCGAAGCCGGTGTCCCTGGGCACGGATGGGCATAGCTGGACCAAGTACACCACCGAGGTAGCGGGGAATGGCAGTTTCGTCATCAAGCTGCTCGCGGACAACTGCTCGTGGATCTACCTCGACGGCACGCTCGTCGGCGTCCAGCCCGCAGGACATACTCTGGCGAACACCCAGTACGGCCTCACCCTGAACGGGAGCCACACGCTCTCGTTCATCATTTTCGACGGCGGAGGCCTCGCGGGCGGCAAGTTCCTGCTCGAAACCACGAGCACCCCACCCGCTCCGCTTGATTCGGACGGCGACACGCATCCCAACCTCTCCGATGCGTTCCCCTTCGACCCGGCGGAATGGGCGGACGCGGACGGCGACGGCCACGGCGACAACGGCGACGCGTTCCCGGCGGACGGCAGCGAGTGGGTGGACACGGACCACGACGGCGTTGGTGACAACAGCGATGCCTTTCCGCTGGATCCGCTGCGCTGGCTGTTGACGGTCCCGACGACGACCACGGTGAGCTTCGGCGCCGGGCCGTTCACGTACACGGGCTCGGCATTTACTGCCACCGCGACCGTGAATGAACCGACCCTCACGGCATCGATCGACTATGCCGGTGACTGCATCAACGCGGGGAGTTCCTGCACCGCGACGGCCACGTTCGCCGGCGATGCGACCCACGACGGGAGCGTTTCGACCCCCGCGCAGATCACCATCACCAAGGCCCCGAGCACGACGACGGTGAGCTTCGGCGCCGGTCCGTTCGTCTTCAAGGGCTCGGCGTTCACCGCGACGGCTGCCTCGACGGCGGCCACCAGCCTCATCGGCGGCCCGGCCATTGCGTACACGGGCGACTGCACGAACGGTGGCATTGCCTGCACGGCGACGGCCACCTACGGCGGCGACATCAACCACAACGGCAGCAACGCGACGGCGAAGATCACGATCACCTACGCCGTCTGCGCCGCGAGCGGCCACGCCGGCGATGACGACGACGAGCGCGGCGATGATCGCGGCGGCGACGACAGCCGTGGCCACGAGTCCGGCAGCACGCTGCCGGTGAAGCTCCGTGTGTGCGACGCGCAGGGGCGGAACATCAGCTCCAGGTCGCTGCCGGTGAAGGCGGTGAGCGTCAGCCCGACGGGCTCGCTCAACGACTCGGGCAAGGCGAACCCCGGCTTCCTGTTCCGGCTCGACGACGGCAAGTACATGTTCAACCTCAGCACCAAGGGCCTCGTCGCCGGCAACTATACGCTGAATTACACCATCGGCAACGACCCGACGATCTATCGCTACGCCTTCATCATTCGAGCGGAGAAGAGCAAGGGCAAGGACGACGACAAGAACAAGGGGAAGAGCGGCAAGAAGCCGTAGTTCTTCGCTGGTGGCTGCAATGCAGGACTGAACCAACAGGGCGCCCCGCACCGATCGGTATCGGTGCGGGGCGTTCTGGCGAGCCGGCGGTCTCGGGCCCGGCCATCGGCATTCGCTGCGCCCAACGAGCTCGTGGCGAAACGCCCTGGCGTCGGTGCGCGCGACCTCGCGCTGGAGCGCGGGCAAGTAGTCGTGCAGCGCAGTGTCGCCAGGACGCCCTGGGGCGGCTCCGCCACCACGCGCAACGCCGTTCGCTAACTTGTCTGTGCCAATGCCAACCCTCCACTCCAGACTTCCCGCCGTCGGCACCACGATCTTCACGGTGATGTCGCAGCTCGCCGCCGACACCGGTGCGGTGAACCTGGGGCAGGGCTTCCCGGACTTCGACATTCCGGATGCTCTCGCGGACCTGCTCTCGCGTGCCGTGCGCGACGGCCACAACCAGTACGCGCCGATGGCCGGCCTGCCCGCGTTGCGCGAGGCCATCGCGGCGAAGACCGAGGCTGCCTACGGACACCGCGCCGACCCGGCCACCGAGATCACCGTCACCAGCGGGGCCACCGAGGCGATCTTCAACGCCATCCTCGCCGTGCTGCACCCGGGCGACGAAGCCATAGTGCTCGACCCGAGCTACGACAGCTACGAGCCGGGCATCGTGCTCGCCGGTGGCACGTGCGTGCACGTGCCGCTCTGCGCAACGGATTTTTCGGTGGACTGGGCAGCAGTCCGCGCGGCCGTGACTCCGCGCACGCGGCTCATCATCGTCAACTCGCCGCATAATCCCACCGGCGCGGTCTGGTCGGCGGACGACGTCGCACGCTTCACCGCGCTGGCGCGCGAGCACGACCTGTTCGTGATCTCCGACGAAGTCTACGAACACATCGTCTTCGATGGCGCGCGGCACGAGAGCGTACTGCGCTCGCCCGAACTGGCCGCGCGTGCGTTCGTGGTCTCGAGCTTCGGCAAGACGTACCACTGCACGGGGTGGAAGGTGGGTTACTGCATTGCGCCCGCGGCGATGACCGCCGAGTTCCGGAAGGTGCACCAGTTCAACACGTTTGCCACATCGACGCCGGCGCAGTGGGCCTTCGCCCTAATGCTCACGGAACACCCCGAGCATGCCGCAACGCTCGGCGCGTTCTATGAACAGAAGCGCGACCGGTTTCGCGCACAGCTCGCGGGCACACGCCTGCGGGCGCTGCCGGTGAGTGGCAGCTATTTTCAGCTCGTGGACTACTCTGCCATTTCGGACCTCCCCGACGACGCGTTTGCGCGATGGCTGTGCACGGAGCACGGCGTGGCGTCGATTCCGCTGTCACCCTTCTGTGCGGCACCGCCGGCGGGGCAGCGGCTCGTGCGCCTCTGCTTTGCCAAGAACGACGCCACGCTCGACGCCGCCATCGAGCGGCTCTCGCGCATATGACCGGCGGCGACCCGGGCGACCTGCGCGTCACGCTGGTGCAGCACGACACCGTCTGGCACGACCCGGCGGCCAACCGTGCGCGCATCGCCGAGGCGCTGCGCGCGGCGGCGACGAGCGCCGACCTGATAGTGCTGCCCGAGACGTTCACCCCCGGCTTCTCCAACGACGCCGTGTCGAGCGCCGAGTTAATGGAAGGGGAGAGCGTGGCGTGGATGCGTGCACTCGCCAGTGAGCGCGACGCGGCGGTGACGGGAAGCCTGCAGTTGCGCGTGGGCGACGCGGTGTTCAATCGCCTGATATTCGCCACGCCCGACGGTGCGCTGCACCACTACGACAAGCGGCACCTGTTTCGCATGGCGCGCGAGCAGGAGTGGTATGCCGCCGGCCGCGACCGCATCGTGGTGGAGTACCGCGGCTGGCGCATTTGCCCGCTGGTGTGCTACGACCTGCGGTTCCCGGTGTTCGCGCGCAATCGCGCAGACGCCGCGCGCGCCGACGAGCTCGAATACGACCTGCTCCTCTACGTGGCCAACTGGCCCGCGGTGCGTCACGAGGTGTGGCGGACGCTGCTGCGCGCTCGCGCCATGGAGAACCTCTGCTACGTGGTCGGCGTCAACAGGGCAGGGACCGACGGCAATGGACACGCGTACTCGGGCGGCAGCGTGGCGGCCGACCCGCTGGGGCAGGCCGTGGTGGAATGCGATGCGGCGCCTGGTCTCGCCCACGCCATACTCTCGATGGAGCGGCTGCGCGAGCACCGGCGGCGGTTTCCGGCGCACCTCGATGCGGACCGGTTCACGATCGATCCTGCACTCGGTTGACCTTCCGTCGTCAAGGCAGTATGTCATTAATGGCGTGTAAATAAGGCCATATATGGCTGTAAATATGGCTAAATGTGCGTATATAGGCCATATATGGCAGGTTATTGTTGACATCTTGGTGGCGCGGCGCTACAGTCAATAAGCGGACCGCCCTCTCACCCGGAGGCCACCATGCGGATTGGTGCCACCAGCACAACCGACGAAGTGCTCCGCGAACTTGGCGCGCGACTGCGCGCGTTCCGACTGCAGCAGAACCAGACCATCGTCGAGTTGGCTCGGCAGGCCGGCATCGGCAGCCGGACCCTCGGTCGCGCCGAAGCCGGTGAGAATCCCAGCCTCGAGACCCTCGTGCGTATCCTGCGCGCGCTGGGCCGCCTCGACGCCGTGGACAGCTTTCTCCCCGAGCCGCTGGCATCGCCCCTTCAACTGGCGGCTGCGCGCGGCCGAGTGCGCCGGAACGCGAGCGTGCCACGCACCAAATGAGTGACGCCACCTCGCCCGGCAGTCGCCGGCGGCGCGCGGCCCCGGACCGCGACTATGCGGTGGCGAATGTGCATCTGTGGGGACGGTTCGTCGGCGCGGTCGCCGAGGACGCGAGCGGCCGGATTCTCTTCGAATACGACGAGGCATTTCGCACGTCGGGGCTCGAGATCTCCCCCATCCACCTGCCCCTGTCGCGCCGCGGACCGCAGGAGTTTCGCGAGTTGCGCCGCACCATCGCCTTCAACGGACTCCCAGGCGTGCTCGCCGACGCCTTGCCCGACGCGTTTGGCAACGCGGTGATCAGGCGGTACTTCGAGCAGCGCGGCACGCCCGATGCGGCGCTCAGCCCGGTACAGAAACTCCTCTACATCGGCAGCCGAGCCATCGGCGCACTCGAGTTCAGCCCCGCCATCGAGCCGCGCCTGAACCGGGCGGTCGATGACGCCATCGCGGTGGCGCGACTGGTGGAAGAAGCACGTCGCGTCATCGAGGGCGACCTCAGCGTCGCCGTGCCGGAGATCATGCAGGTGGGGGCATCCGCCGGCGGCGCGCGCGCCAAGGCCCTGGTGCTCTGGAACCGGAAGCGGAACCGGGTGAAGTCGGCGTTTGCCACCGCAGGCGCGGGCGACGAACACTGGATCATCAAGTTTGACGGCGTGAGCGACGGCGCCGGGGGCCCTGCGCTTCGCACCGACGCGCGCCCCGGACCGTACGGCCGCATCGAGTTCGCATACGCCACGATGGCCCGCGCGGCCGGCGTCGACATGCCCGACACGCACCTGCTGCGAGAACGCGACCTGGCGCACTTCATGACGCGGCGGTTCGACCGCGCCAGCGGACAGCGCGTCCACCTGCACTCCCTGGGTGGCCTGCAGCACGTGGACTACAACCTGCGCGGCGCGCTTTCGTACGAAGCGTACTTTCGCAGCATCCGCCTGCTCGGACTCGGGCAACCGGCGGTGGACCAGGCGTTCCGGCGCATGGCCTTCAACCTCGCGGCGGTCAATCAGGACGATCACGTGAAGAACCTCGCGTTCCTGATGACACCCGACGGACAGTGGGCGCTGTCACCCGCGTTCGACGTGACCTTCGCGCGCGGCGGCGAGTGGACACGCACCCACCAGATGACGCTCGGCGGTAAGGACGATGCGTTCACCCGGGCGGACCTGCTGCGCGCGGGCGCCATGATGGACGTGCCGCACGATGGCGCGCACATCCTGGCGGACGTCGAATCGGCACTCGGCCTGTGGAATCGCGCGGCCACCGACGCCGGGCTCCAACGCGCGTGGGTGGATCGGGTGGAGGCGCTCTTTCGGCACTTCGCGTAGACCCCGTCACCTTCCGCTCCCCACGCCGTATTGCCATCGTAGTTGCAGCCGTCGCCCGCCTGGGCGCGGCCGTTTCGCAGCACCTGCATGGAGATCGTCGTGACCCAAATACAATTCGTCCGGCGCGCAATGCTCGCCGGCGCAGTGCTCGCCCTGGCGGCCCCAGGCCAAGTCCAGGCCCAGACCAAACTCCTTCGCTTCCCGGCCATCAGTGGCGACCGGGTCGCCTTCACGTATGGCGGCGACCTCTGGACGGCCGCTACCGCCGGAGGCACCGCCACCCGCATCACCGCACACCCGGGCATCGAGGTCTTTGCCCACTTCTCCCCCGACGGCAAGTGGCTCGCGTTCACCGGGCAGTATGACGGCGACGAGCAAGTCTACGTGGTGCCGTCGGGCGGAGGCATGCCGAAGCAGCTGACGTTTTATCCCGCACGCGGGCCGCTCGCGCCGCGCTGGGGCTGGGAGAATCAGGTGTATGGCTGGACGCCCGACGGAAAGCGCATCGTCTTTCGCTCGAGCCGCGATTCGTGGGCCGTCGGCATTACGCGATTGTATACGGTGGCGGTCGGCGGCGGCCCTGCCGAACCGATGCCGATGCCCGAGGCGGGCGCCGGCGATCTCTCGGCTGATGGCTCGCAGGTGGTGTACTCGCCGTTCTTCCGCGACTTCCGCCCCGAGAAGCGCTACAGCGGCGGCACGGCCAACGACCTCTTTGTGTTCAACACGAAGACCGGCGACGCCAAGCGCATCGTCGATGACGTGCGCTCCGACCGCGACCCGATGTGGCTGGGCGGCACGATCTACTTCAACTCCGATCGCAGCGGCACGTTCAACCTGTACGCCTACGACCTGGCCTCGGCCAAGACGACCGCGGTTACCCGCAACACCACGTGGGACGTGCGCTGGCCGAGCAGCGACCACGCGGGCCGCATTGTGTACGAGCTGAACGGCGAGCTGCAGCTGCTGGATACGAAGACCGCGAAGAGCACGGCCCTCGCCATCACGGTGCCCGATGACGGGCTGTGGAAGCGGCCGTCGCGCGTGTCGGCGGCGGGGCAGGTTGAGGAGTTCGACCTCTCGCCCAAGGGAGAGCGGGCCGTCTTCGCCGCACGCGGTGACATCTTCACGGTGCCGGTGGAGAAGGGGCCGACACGCAACCTGACGAACTCGAGCGGCGCCCACGACCGTGCACCCGCGTGGTCACCCGACGGCGCGCGCATCGCGTTCATCTCCGACCGCACAGGCGAGGAAGAGATCTTCGTCATCGACCAGGCCGGCGCCGGCGCCGCGGAGCAGCTCACGCGCGGCGGCACGGCGCAGCGCTTTGGCCTGCTCTGGTCGCCCGACGGCAAGCGCCTCGCGTTTCGTGACAAGGACGGCAAGGTCTACACGTATTCGTTCGACGACAAGAAGATCGCGACCGTGGCGTCCACCCTGCGCGGCCAGATTGGCGACTACACGTGGTCGGCCAAGGGGGGCTTTCTCGCCTTCAGCATCAACGGCGAGAACGGCCTCGGCCGGGTATTTGTGTGGAGTCCCAAGGACGGGCAGCTGCACGCCGCCACCGACGGGCAGTTCGACGCCGGCAGCCCGGCGTGGGACCCCGACGGCAACTACCTCTACTTCCTGAGCGATCGTGAATTCGCGCCGCAGATTTCGGGCGTGGAGTACAACTTTGCCACCAACCGGAGCACCGGCATCTTTGCCGTCGCGCTGCGCACGTCGGTGAAGCATCCGTTCCCGATGCAGAGTGACGAAGCGTCTGTGGACGCGGCGGCATCAGGACAGGCACAGGAACAGGCACAGGCACTGCTGACAGGCCAGACGGTTGAGAATGC
>CAYHCW010000024.1:0-10294 GCA_964355025.1 uncultured Gemmatimonas sp.
AGGCGATGACGTAGTCGACGCCGGCGAGGAGGTCCTGCACTTCCTTGTTTCCCCAATCGGCGAAGATCGCCTTCTTCCACGCCTGTCCCCGGCCGCTGCTGCCGCGGTAGTTCACGGCGAGCACCAGGTAGCCCTGGGCGGCGAGGAGTTCGCGTTCGAGCGAGAACTGGTGGGCGTCCTGCCCGTTGGGTCCGCCGTGGATGCGGAGGACCAGCGGGTACCTGGTGCCGGCAACGAAGCCGGCGGGCTTCACGAGCAGTGCGCCGACCGTGAAACCGTCCTTGTCCTTGAAGGAGATGTCTTCGGTGGTGCCCAGCTGCAGGGCGGTGAAGAGCGAGTCGTTGACGTGCGTCAATGCGCGCAGTGTGCCGCCCTCGAATGCGAAGATCTCGACGGGTCGCGCGGCGGTGGCGGCCCGCGCGACGGTACGCCCGCCGGCGGCAACATCGATGCCGGTGACGACGCGGCGTCCCTCGAGGAGCTTCGTGATGCGTCCGTCGGCGAGTGCCACGCTGGCCACGTACACCGCGCGATCATCGGGCACGAGCACCGTAAGCGACTTGCCGTCGCGTGCCCAGGTGGGGTCGGAGACGTCGCGATCCAAAGCGGTCGTGAGCAAGCGTGGCGCCCCGCCACTGCCGGCGACGACGGCGAGCTGGTCCTGATTGTACGCCGAGAGCTGTGGCTCGCTGCCCTGCAGGTACGCGATCTGCGTGCCGTCGGGGCTCCACACCGGCGAGCGATCGGGACCCGCCCACGTGGTAAGCTGCATTGGTGTGGCGCCGGCCACGGCGTCAACGACGAAGATGTCGCTGTTGTTCTCGCGGTCGGGGTCTGTGCCCCGGCTCGACACGAATGCGATGCGCTTGCCGTCGGGCGACCAGCGCGGCGTGCTCTCGTCGAAATCACCGGTGGTGACCTGAATCACCTTCTTGCTGGCGACGTCGATGACGTAGATGTGGTCACGCCGGTGATCGAGGTAGCCGTCGCCGTCTTCCTTGAACTTGTAGCGGTCGATGACGATGGGCTTGGGGTTCTTCGACTTCAGGCTGTCCGGCTTTGCGTCCTCGGGGTCGGGATCGTGCGAGAGGATGGCGATGCGTGTGCCGTCGCTCGACCACTCGTGATCGGCGACGCCGCCCTTGAGTTCGGTGAGACGCACGGCCTCGCCGCCGGCGCGGTCGAGCAGCCAGACCTGGCCACCCTTCGATTCATATCGTCCCGAGACGAACGAGAGGTAGCGGTTGTCGGGGCTCCAGCGCGGGCTCCCTTCGTTCTCTGGCGAGCTGGTGAGGCGCAGCGTGCGCGAGCCGTCCCACTTTACCATCCAGAGGTCGCTGTCGCTCTTGTCCTTGGTGGAGTCCACGGTAGTGATCGTGAACGCGATCCACTCACCATCCGGCGAAATGCGTGGGTCACCGACGTCACGCAGGCGGTAGATGTCGGTGGCGCGCACGGCGCGTGTGGACTGGCCGGGCAGGGTGCTGCCGATGGCGGCCAGCAGGAGCAAGGCGGTGGCAATCTGGCGCATGGGTAGTCTCGTGCCCGGTGCAGGGAAGCCGACTGGACGGACGGAAAGATGCGACAGGCTCTCCGCGCGGGCCACCCGTGTTGTCCAGCTTGCGGCCTCAGCGCTCCTCGAGCACCCGCAGTTCGGTGTCGGCCGACCGGAGCCGCTTGGAAATGGCGACGGCCAGCCGTTCGAAAATCGTTCCGCCCAGGGCGGGATCGCTGGTCACCAGTGCGTCGAAGCGCGCGCGGGACAGCAGGAACAGTTCGGTTGGCGTGACCGCTTCGACGTTGGCAGAGCGCGGCTGGTGGTCGATGAACGCCATTTCGCCAAAGAAGTCGCCCCGACAGAACGTGGCCACGTGATGACGCTTGCCGGCCTCCAGTGGGAGCAGCGCGCTCACCCGGCCGCTGCGCACGAGAAACAGTTCATCGCCCTTGTCGCCCTGTAAGCAGATGGTACCGCCCGCCGGCACGCTGCGTGTGTCCACGATCCCGGCGAGTTCCCTGATGGTTGCGTCGTCGAACTCGCTGAAGATCTCGACGTCGCCGAGCGCCAGCGCCTCACCTTCCTCCTCAGGCGTCCAGCCGTGGGCGTCGAGCGTCTGGTCCTCGATCCACTCGATGGCGCCATCGCGTGAATCGAAAACGCGAATGCCCTTGCCCCCACGCACGAGCCCTAACTGGGCCATGTAGTCCTCGACGTCATGGCTGGTGGCCAGGCCGGAGGGCAGGTGACTGAAAAGGAGCTCGCCGCCACTGTCGGCAAGACGCGCCTTCATCTGCTCGAACAGGTGCGCGGCCGTGAAGTCCATCGATTTCACGCGGCGCAGGTCGAACAGCACGAAGCGGCGCGTGGAGAGGTCCTGCTCGAGTTCCGAGAACAGCTGATCGGTGGTGCCGAAGAACAGGTTGCCATGCAGCTGCACCACGATGGCGTCCTCGCCGTGCGCCTCCAGGATCTCCAGTTCGGCAAGCAGTCGCCGGCGCTTGGAGTGCACGGCGCGCAGGTCGCGCTTGTTGACGATCACCGAGCTGCGGGCCTGATCACGAATGAAGAGCAGGATGGCGAGAAAAATGCCCGTCGCCGACGCGGCAATGAGGTCAACCTGCGCCACCGCCACCACGGCGATGATGACCACGAAATCGATGCGCGTGCCCGGACGCAGTGCGAGGCGGAAGACGCTGCGGTCGAACATCTTCCACGCCACCACCAGCAGGATGCCGGCGAGCGCGCCGATGGGCACCCAGGCGATGAGGCCACCAAGCACGAGGAACGCGAGCAGGACGAAGACACCCTCGGCGATGCCGGACAGCGAACTGCGTCCGCCGCTCGTGACGTTCATCAACGTGGCGCCCATGGTGCCGGCGCCAGCCATGCCGCCGACGAAGAACGACGCGATGTTGGCGGTGCCCTGCCCGATGAGCTCGCGGTTGGAGTTGTGCCGGCGGTGCACGAGCGTGTCGAGCACGACGCCGGTCTTGAGGGTGTCGATGGACAACAGCACGGCGAGTGTGAGCGCCGAGACGAAGACGAGGGTGATGTCGGCGGGGCCGGTGTGCAGCAGCGAGGTGGCGCGCGACCCCACGGCACCGAGGAACGAACCGGATGTCACGATGGGACCGATCACCAGCCGGTTGCCGGCCAGCGTGAGCAACGTGCCGTCGAAGAACGCCAGCGCAAAATAGGCGGCGATGCCGGCGGCCAGCCCGAGAATGGCCGCGGGAACTTTCGCTGTCAGCCGGGGAGCTGCCGTCGTCGCGGCAATCGTGACGAGCCCCACCGTGATGCCGGTCCAGTTCCAGACGTCCGGCGAGCGGAGCCCCTCGAAGAGGTGGACGCCCTTGGGCAGGCCGAGCAGCTTGGGCAGCTGACCGAGCGCGATGATGACGGCCACGCCCGAGAGGTAGCCGCTGACGACCTGGTACGGAATGAACTTGATGAGTCGGCCGACGCGCGCGAAGCCGAACACCAGCTGGAAGAGGGCGGCCAGCAGCGCGGTGAGGCCCAGCAGGGCGACAATGCGCTCGGGCGCCATGTTGCCGCGCGTCACGAACTCGGCGGCAAGCGCGGAGAGAATGGCCGCCGCCGGTGCGCACGGGGCCGTGATGAAGCCGCCGTTGCGTCCCACGATTGGTGCGACGATGCCGAGCGCGGCGGCGCCGAGGATGCCGGCCAGCGCGCCAGCGCCGGCGAGGTCGGGCGAGATGGCGCTGTACACCAGCACGCCAAACGCGATGGACGACGGCAGCGCGACCAGCATGGCCGCCAGTCCACCCCAGAGATCACCGGCGCGGTTGCCCGCGCCGGTGCTCACTGTCGGTGCTATTTCTTCGCTCCGGCGGTCTCCACTTCATCGGCCAGTCGCGCCGCGCCATACACCTTGCGGAGCGCCTCGACGATGCCCTTGGTGTGCACGGCCACCGACCGCGCCACTTCGTCAGTGAAGATGAACCGGTTGGGCAGGCTCTCGATGTTGCCATCGAAGATCAGTCCCACCACTTCGCCCGCGCGGTTGATCACGGGGCTGCCCGAGTTGCCGCCGATGATGTCGGCGGTGAGCGTGAAGTTGATGGGCGTGGTCATGTCGATGGTGCTGCGCGCGGCTTCCCAGCGGGTGGGGAGCTTGAACGGCGGCTTGTTGTCGAACTCGGCGCTGCGCGCGTACAGGCCGTAAATGCTCGTCTTGTACGGCGCGATGGTGCCGTTATACGGGAAGCCCAGCACCAGGCCGTCGCTGATGCGCAGCGTGAACGTCGCGTCCGGCGGCATGATGTTGCCGTACGCGGCGAAGATCGCCTGTCCCACCAGCTCGACGTTCGCGCTGATGGTGGTGTTGAGCTTCATCGCGCGCATGGCGTGCCTGGTGGCCAGCGGGTTCACCTTGCGGGCGAGCACGATCAACGGGTCGGTGCTCGCCGCCACGGCGGCGGCGCCACCATCGAGCAACGTCTTGCGTGCCTCGACCGTCCCCAGCTTGGTGCCGTTCACCAGCGCTTCGGCAGCGACTTCTGGACTGCGACCGCCGAGTGCGGCGGCGAGGAATGGATCGTTGGCGGGCAGCGCCTTCTGCGCCAGGGTGAGCTGCATGGCCAGCAGGCGCTTCTCGATCTCGGCGTTGATGGGGGCGTTCTGCGTCTGCTGGGCCTTCAGGCGCGCGATGACCGGTGTGCGGTACTGCGGCAGGCGCAGCGAGTCGGCCAGCTTCTCCTGCTCCGGAATCCGCACGAGCCCGGCGGCCAGGTTCAGCAGGTTGGAGCCGCCGCCGAATCCCTGGAACTGCTGCAGCACGGCAAAGCTGCCGAGTTCCTTCTGTGCCTTGGCGATGTTGTCCCACGCCTTGCCGTACCTGGCGGCGAGGTCGGGCTTGGCCGCGATGCGCGAACGGAAATCCTTCTCGAATGCCGCCTTGCGGCCCATGATGGAGGCGTCGATGAGGCCGGCATTGTAGCCCGTCACCGCCTTCTGGGAGTTCTCAAGACCAAAGATCTGGTTCTCGTACAGGCGCTTGTTCATCTCGCTCTGTGCGGCGAGTTCCTTGTAGAGGCCGATCTGCGCCTTGTAGCCGGCGAGCGTCGCCGGATACTGCACGTCACGCAGGTATTCCATCTGTGCCATCGTGAGCAGGCGTCCGGTGCTGCCCGGATTGCCCGGAACAAACGTGAGATCGCCTTCCTTGGCGCCGTTGGAGTTCCAGCGCAGGTAGTGCTCGGTCTTCATCGGCGCTCCGTTCTCGTAGACACGAAGCAGCGTGAGGTCGAGGTCGAAGCGCGGATACGTGAAGTTGTCCGGGTCGCCGCCGAAGAACGAGGCCCCTTCCTCGGGCGCCATGACCAGGCGGACGTCGGTGTATCTCTTGTAGCGATACAGCGAGTACTTGCCGCCCTGGTAGAACGTGACGACCTGGCAGGTGAGGCCGGTCGCCGTCTGGCAGGACGTCTGTATGTCGCTGATCGCCTTGTCTCGTTGCTCCACCTGGGTGGCGGTGACCATCGAGGTGACGGCCGCACGTACCTTCGCCGTCACGTCTTCCATGGAGACGAGCTGGTCGGCGTACGAGCCGGCGCACCGCTTTTCTCCTGCTTCGTTCGGGGAAACGAACCCTGCTTCCTGGTAACTCGTGTCCTTCGGCGACGACGCCGAGATGCAGGCGCGTGCGCAGTGATGGTTGGTCATCACCAGGCCCTTGTCGGACACGAACGACGCCGAGCAGCCCGGAATGCGGACGCTGGAGAGCTGGATGTGCTCGAGCCACTCCTTGCTGGGCTCGAAGCCATAGCGCCCCTTCCAGTACTCGAGTGGCGGCGCGTCAAACGTCCACATCGTGCCGAACTCCTTGATCCATCCGCCGGGGCCGGCCTGAACCTTGGGAGCGGCTGCCTCGGCGCGCGGCGGCGCCTTGGGCGCGGCCACCTGGGCGGAGAGTTGAACGGCCGGAAGCGATAGCGCAACGCTGAGCGTTGCGACAAGCCGGATGCTGCCAATGAGGCGACGCATATGGATGGAGAACTCGGATTGGAGAGTCAGTGGTGCATCACAAAGGTGGAACTCGATAACGTTACGGCGGTTGGAGGGATGCGCCTAATCGGCACCGCCCTGACCCAATGTAGGGCAATGCCTGTCGCGTGCGGATACCGTGCTCTATCTCGTCTTCGCCATCGCCGCCTTCACCCGCGCCGGCGTCAGCGGCAGCTGCGCCACCCGTGCTCCCACGGCATCGAACACGGCATTTGCCACCACTGCACCCATGTTGATGATCGCCGGCTCGCCGCCACCTTGCGCGGGCAGGTCGGGTGAGTCGAGGATCACCGTCTCGATCTTCGGCAGCCACGAGAATCGCGGCAGCTTGTATGACCCGAAGTTCTTGTCGAGCACCTCGCCGTTCTTGAAGTCCACCTCCTCGGCGAGTGTGTAGCCCAGCCCCATCGTGATGCAGCCTTCCATCTGCTGGGTGGCTCCCTCTGGATTCACCAGCACGCCCATGTCCTGCGCACACACCACGCGCACAACGGTCACCGCACCGGTGGCCGCGTCCACCTTCACCTCGGCCATGCTGGCCACGTAGGTGCCGGCATCGTCGCCGCAGGCGATGCCCACGCCGCGCCGCCTCGGCGCCGGCTTGGGCGTCCAGCCGAACTTCTGCGCGCACGCGCGCAGCACGCGCTTCATGCGTTCGTCCTTGAGGTTGAGCAGGCGGAACTCCAGCGGATCCATGCTGGCCTTGGCCGCCAGGACGTCGATGTGCGATTCGCGGGCAAAAACGTTGGCATTCGCACCGGGCGCTCGCCACGGCCCGATGCCGAACGGATGCATGGCATTGACGTTGGCATTCCAGCCGCCCCGCACCAGCGTGCGGTGATTCGGGACGTCGTAGAACAGCCGCGAGCCGCGCTCACCCGCGCCGATCACGACGTAGTCCCACGAAACGATCTTCTTCGCGGCATCGAGGCCCGCACGAATCGTGATCACCGCGGCCGGGTCGAACGTGTCGAAGAAGAACTCCTCGGCGCGATCCCAGATGACTCGCACGGGCACCCCGGCCGCCACCGCGAGACGCGCGGCCTCGACGGCTTGCGCGCTCGCGCTCTTGCCGCCGAATCCGCCGCCAACGTACGGCGTGATGATGCGCACCTTGTCGGGGGCGAGTTTCAGCGCCCGGGCCACCTGTGTTTGCAACGGGAACGGCGTCTGTGTACCAGCCCACACCGTCACCTTGCCGTCGGCCGCTACGGCAGCGACGGCCGAGTGCGTCTCCATCGGCGCATGCGCGACGTAACCCTTGAAGTACTTCTGCTCGACGACCTGCGTTGCGGCCTTCTCGCCGTCGGCTACGCTGCCGGCCGACGCCATGGCGCGCCCTTCAGGCGCCGACTGTTCGAGGTGCGCGAAGATGCTCTGGCCGTCCAGTGTGGAAGCGGACGGAGTGAACGTCGCGGTGATCAGCTTGAACGCCTTGTCCGCCTCGTCGCGATGCGCGTGGAGCACGGCCACGAGTTCGGCGTCCCGCACCACGCGCACGCCGGGCACCTTCTCGGCGGCCGAGGTATCGACGGACTTCAGCACCGCGCCGTGCGCGGGCGCGCGCAGGATGCGGGCATAGAGCGCCCCGCTCGGCACGATGTCGCCCGCGTACTTGGCCTTGCCGGTGACCTTGTCAATCGCGTCGCGCCGCGCCGCGGATTTGCCGACGATCGTGAAGGCGGCAACCTTCTCGAGGGCGGCCTGCCCCTCGAAGCGCCGCTCGATGCGCTTGCCGGCGGTGAGCTCGCCGTAGCTAACCCGCTTGGTGGCGTCCGACCGCGCGGTGATCACGCCGTCCTTCACCTCGAGGTCGGCGGCCTCCAGCTTGAAGCGCTCGGCGGCCATCTGCACGAGCACGGCGCGCGCCTCGGCGGCGGCCGCGCGCAGCACGGGGCCGAGCGTGCGCACGCTCAGCGAGCCAAACGTGCCGATGTCGAACGGGCAGAGATCGGTGTCACCCATCACGCAGTCCACGGACGAGAGCGGAACGTTCAGCTCTTCGGCAGCCAACTGCGGCAACGAGGTCATCACGCCCTGGCCCAACTCCACCTTGCCCACGAGGCAGGTGACGCGACCGTCGGCGCCGATGTGCAGAAAGGCGTTGAAGTCGGGGCTGGGACGCTGGATGCCCGCCGGATTCCAGACCGGGCGCAGCGAGTCCTTGGGTGGGGTGACGGAGAACATCACGAACAAGCCCGAGCTGGTGAGCTTCAGGAAATCGCGTCGGTCAATCGTCTCGACGAATCCCCAGCCCTCGGGGACGATCATCTCTTCGGTGGGGCGCGTCATTTCTTCGCTCCGGCGGTCGCCGCCGCGGCAGACTCGATGGCGTCGATGATGCGGACGTGCGCACCGCACCGACACAGGTACCGCTCCATGCCGGCGACGATCTGGGCGCGTGTGGGCCGAGGATTGGCGATCAGCAGCGCGTGGGCGCCCATGATCATGCCGCTGGTGCAGAAGCCGCACTGGTAGCCGAGGTGCTCCACGAACGCCTGCTGCACCGGATGCAGCTGTTCGCCCGACGCGAGTCCTTCGATGGTGACGACCTTCGTGCCGGCAATCGAGCCGAGTGTGCGAGAGCACGAACGCACCGCCTTGCCGTCGACGAGCACGGTACAGGAACCGCACAGTGACGCGCCACAGCCGAACTTGGTGCCCGTGAGGCCCAGGTCGTCGCGCAGCACCCAGAGCAGCTTGCGGTCTTCCGCGAGCGTCAGGGTGCGCGCGACGCCATTGAGCGTGAAGGCAATCGGTTTCATGGGGAAACGCTCCGCGAGGATGAAAAGTCGGGGGGCGGTTGGCGTTCCAACCACAGGGAGTTTGCAGGTCGTGGGGGGAAAGTGCCAGTCAGGCCGGGAGGCCGCGCTGACGATCCACGCGTCGATTGCCCCCGGCCGTCGCCGGTGAGCAGATTTGCCGTGTCGTCGTCGGCTCGATTGCCCCGCCCCGGAACAGAGGGATACATGAAGAAGCGCCTCGTCCTGCTTGTTGCCGCCGTCGCGTCGTCGCTCGGGCCGGTTGCCGCCCGCGGCCAGCGACCCCTGTTCACGCGTGCCGACACGCTTCGCGGTTCGTACATCACGCCGCAGCGCGCCTGGTGGGACGTCGCGTTCTACGACCTGCATGTGACCGTGAGTCCGGCGGACAGCTCGATTCGCGGCTTCAACGGCATCACGTACCGCGTACTCGCGCCGGCGCAGGAGATGCAGATCGACCTGATGGTGCCGCTCGAGGTCGACAGCATGGTGCAGGATGGCCGAGCCGTGTCGTTCCGCCGCGAAGGGAACGCCTTCTTTGCGTCACTCACCGCGCCGCAGCGAGTCGGCGCGCGCAAAGCCATCACCGTGTACTATCACGGCAAGCCGCAACCGGCCAAGCGCCCGCCGTGGGACGGTGGATTTTCGTGGCGCACCGACAGCCTCGGCGCGCCGTGGGTTGTCACCACCGACCAGGGCATGGGTGCGAGCGTCTGGTGGCCCAACAAGGACACGCAGGCCGACGAGCCCGACAGCCAGCGCGTGGCCATCACCGTGCCCGACCCGCTGGTGAACGTGTCGAACGGCCGGCTGCGCAGCACGGTGCACCACCCGAACGGCACCACGACGTACGAGTGGTTCGTCACCAACCCGATCAACAACTACGCCATCGCCGTGGCCGCCGGAACGTACGAGCACTACAGCGAAGTGTATGACGGCGAGAAGGGGAAGCTCACCATGGACTTCTGGCCGCTGGCCTACCACGTGGATGCGGCCAAGCGGCAGTGGCCGCAGGTTCGGACGACGTTGCAGTGTTTTGAGCACTGGTTTGGCCCGTACCCGTGGTACGAGGACGGCTACAAGCTGATTGAGGTGTCGAACAACGGCATGGAGCACCAGAGCGCGGTGGCTTACGGCAACCGCTTTGCCAATGGCTACCAGGGGCGTGACGCGTCGGGCACCGGGTTCGGCATGAAGTGGGACTTCATCATCGTGCACGAGAGCGCGCACGAGTGGTTTGGCAACAACATCACGACGAAGGATCTCGCCGACATGTGGGTGCACGAGAGCTTCGCCAATTACTCCGAGGCCCTGTACACCGAGTGCCAGTTCGGCAAGCAGGCGGGCGCCGAGTACGCCGTCGGCGTCCGTCGCGGCATCCGGAACGACCGCCCGGTCATCGCGGACGCGTACGGCGTCAATGCGCAGGGGTCGGGCGACATGTACCCGAAGGGCGGCACGATGCTGCACATGATACGCCAGCTCGTGAACGACGACGATAAAT
>CAYHCW010000024.1:10394-13175 GCA_964355025.1 uncultured Gemmatimonas sp.
AAGGGCGGCACGATGCTGCACATGATACGCCAGCTCGTGAACGACGACGATAAATGGCGCGGCATCCTGCGCGGGCTCAACCAGACCTTCTGGCATCAGCTCGTGACGGGCAGCCAGGTGCAGGACTACATCAGCAAGAGCGCGGGCATCGACCTGTCGAAGGTCTTCGCACAGTACCTGACGACCACGAAGATTCCGGTGCTTGAGTACGCCGTGGAGGGCGCGGTGGTGCGGTATCGCTGGACCAATGTCGTGTCCGGGTTCGCGATGCCGGTGAAGGTGCGGCTCGCGGGCGACGCGTACGACTGGGTGCGCCCCACGGAGCAGTGGCAAACGGCGAAGTTCGGCCTGTCGGGCGCAGCCGACTTCAAGGTGGACGTCAACTTCTATGTCGAGGCGAAGAACGCCGGCGCGGCGAGTCCGCCGGGCAGCTGAGATCGCCCGTGCAAGATGGCGTGCCGATGTTCGCTACCAGAGCACCGGCACGCCGTACCGCGTGAACGCGCGGTCGGCGGAGACGACCGTAAGCCGTTCTGCCAGCGCGGTCGCCACGAGCAACCGGTCGAAGGGATCACGATGGTGCTGTGGCAGGCCAGCGACACCGGCGATGTGATGCAGCCGGATGGGCAGCAGCTGGATGCCAAGTGCAGCGAGCCCCTCGGTGAACAGCGTCGCCAGCGGAACGTGGAGACGTACACGTTCCAGTCCCTGCAGGATGGCCAGTTCCCACGCGCTCGTCAGGCTCACGAACACCACGGTCGCGGGATCGACGAGCGCCGCGCGCGCGCGGGGCGATAGCCGCTCGGGTTCGGCGAGCGCCCACACGAGCGCATGGGTGTCGAGCAGCACCCTCACCGCTTGCGGCGCCTGTGGGGTCTTGGTGCGGGCGGTGGCAGCGTGCCGCCCACCCCTTCGAAGGCGTCGAGCAGCCACTCGGGCGCCTCGAGCGCGTCGTCCGACATCCAGACCTTGCCCGCATAGACGCCGAGTGGCCGCGCGGGCGCGTCGTTTGCGTAGGGAATCAGCCTGGCCACCGGCACACCTCCACGGGCAATCACGATCTGCTCGCCCTGTGCGACACGGGCCAGCAACTTCGACAAGTTGGTCTTGGCGGCGTGCACATTCAGCATCTCGATCATGCGACCCTCATCGATTGGATGCGGCGGCTGCGGGGACCACGCGCATATAGTCTATTGATTAGTTCATAAGTTAGTCCACTTTCCCTTCAATTCCAAGGGAGAGGCAATACAAAGGCGGGCGCCCGAAGGCGCCCGCCGTTGCACAACCCGCGGAGTGAACCCTAGTTCTTCACTTCCTTCACGACCTTCGCGTCCTCGACGATGATCGCGTAGGTGTAGCCGGAACCGAAATCCTTGTTGGTGCGCAGCGTGCCCTTGATGGTGATGACCTGACCCTTGGCCACTTCATCCATCGAGGTCACGGTGATGTCGTTGCTGCCCTTGGCGGCATCGCCGCTGCCGTCCTGCAGGTGGATCCAGTTCTTCCCCATCACGGCGGCGTTGAACTTCACGACCTTGCCACGGATGGTGATCGTCTTTCCGGCGAGCGTCGCCTTCTGGGCCCAGGCCTCGGCGACGGTGCGGGCATCCGCGCCCGTGGCCTTCTCCACCTTGCCCACGTCAGCGACCGTCGTCTGCGCCACGCCGGCGTGCGGATTGTCGCCGCCGGCCATCGACGCGTCACCTGCCGGGGTCAACGTCCCGAAGTAGACCTCGTCGAACGTGCGCTTCAGCGACTTGGATTCGAACTTCGTCATCAGCATCGGATTGTACACGGTCACGGTGGCACCGGTCTCGATCTTGGTCTCGGGGACGGCGGCCCACACTTCGCCCTGGGTTGTCTTCACGCGAAGGTAGACGTACGGCGAGGCGGCCAGGTGCTCGAGCACCGGGCCTGCCAGGCGCTCACCGGCTGCCGGCGCGGCCGCTGGCGCGGCGCCCGGCGTGGCGACGGGCATCTGGTCCAGGGGAACCTTGGCGGGCTCGTTGGCCTTGGATCCGCAGCCGGCGACGGCCGCCGCCAGAAGGAGCAGGGGAAGAACGCGACGCATATGAATCACTCCTGACATGGACGAGGGAAGGTCGGTGAGCTGATGAGCCTGACGCACGGCTGATGGGAAAATAGCGGACAGGGGCGGGCCGGCACTACTGGGCGGCGCCGGGTCTTCTCATGTGGCGACCGGACGACCTGCCTCGGCGTCGTTCCGCGCCGCCGCCGCGCGCCGCTTCCGTTCACGCCCCCGCGTGAAGATCAGCGACACCACGAGCAGGACGCTGCCGAGCACCAGGAACGAGCCGATGCGGTAGGCCGCCGAGAGCTGGAAAATGCCGATGACGATCACGTACAGGGCCGTGAACAGCAGCGTCAGATGGCCCATCCAGCGGTACTTGGGGCTCTGCACGATGAGGTTCATCAGGTAGTACGCCACGGCCACGCCGACCCACGCCACGGTGACGAAGGCGCGCGGCACCAGATGGTACAGCGAATACGGGAAGACGAGGAACGCGCTGCCGAGGTATGCATTGCGCATCAGCTCGGTCTTGAGGTCGAGCCGTTCCTGCTGCCAGCGAAGCACGCGGGCGGTCAGCAACGCCACCACGCCGAACCCGATGCTGATGCCGGTCTCGCGGGTTGCGACGGCCATGTACGCCACCACGATGGCGGCGAAGATGAAGAAGTTGCCGACGACGATCAGCTTGGAGCGGAACCAGAGCGCGGTGGCGACCACCAGCAGGCTCTGTGCGGAAAGCCAGATGAACA
>CAYHCW010000025.1:0-12934 GCA_964355025.1 uncultured Gemmatimonas sp.
TCGTGGCTGCTGTTCACCGACGTGGATGTGGCGTTCGATCCGGAGTACTTCGACCGACTGCGCGACCTCGACGTACCGGCCGACTGCGCCGGAATTGTCGGCACCAAGCGCACGCGCGACCGGTTCCGCACCTACTATGCGCTTTTCACGCTGGGGCAGCGGCTCTGTGCCTGGGTAGGCATTCCGCCGGCGAGCGGTTCCAACATGCGGCTCCGGCGTGATGCCCTCCTCGCCTGCGGTGGCTTCGACGCCACCCTCAGCGTGAACGAGGACTCCGAAGTGATGTGGCGCTGCCAGCGCGCCGGCCATCGCAGCCCGGTCGCGTCAGGGCGGGAAGCAGCAGTAGCTTAGCTGACCGTCCAGTGACTCCCGGACTCTCCACCCAGCGAGATTGCGCCCATGGAACTTCTTCCCGGTCACGTCGCCCGACTGCAGCAGTTCTTCACGAAGCTGGAAGGGGAGACGTACCCCGAGGTACCGTCAGAGCTGCACACTGGAATTTCCAACGCGATGATTGACAAGCTCCTGCCGACCTGGGGTTTCTCCAGAGGAGCGAGGATTCTCGATATCGGCTGTGGTCAGGGGCTCGCCCTCACGCGGTTCGCCGCCGAGGGGTTCTCCGTGACGGGCATTACCCTCAATGCCACGGACGTGGCGGTGTGCAAGAGCCAGGGATTTGATGTGCAGCAGATGGACCAGTCCTTCCTCGAGTTCGACGATGCGTCCTTCGATCTCGTGTGGTGCCGGCACTGCCTGGAGCACAGCTGCTTCCCGTACTTCACGCTGAGCGGCTTCCGCCGCGTCCTGAAGCCCGGTGCCTGGCTGTATGTCGAGGTTCCCGCGCCCGATACGGCGTGTGCCCATCAGACGAACCCGAATCACTACAGCACGCTGGGCCGGTCCTTGTGGCGCAGCCTGATTACGCGCTCAGGGTTCCAGATGATCGAGGAAACGAACGTCACCTTCGAGCTCCTGCAGGGCGGTTCGGACGAGTACCTGGTGTTTGTGGCGCGCGTCGGCACTGCCGTCCCATGAAACCCAAATCGCCGCACGACGGCGTCTATTCACGCATTGGGCCATCGCGAATCCACGGCGTCGGCGTCCTGGCCATTCGCGACATCCCCACCGGGACGCTGGTGTTCCAGGGCGAGAGCGAGCGCGTCACCTGGCTGTCGCGCGCCGCAGTGCGCCGTATGCCCAAGGCCATTCGCGCCCTCTACGAGGACTTCGGGATGGTCTGGCGCGACAAGATCGGCGTGCCGCCCACCCTCAACATGCTGTCGGTCGGCTGGTACGTGAACCACTCCGACAGTCCAAACGTCGAGGCGGACGACGATGCCCGATTCCGTGCCCTGCGCCGCATCCGGAAGGGCGAGGAACTCACCGCCGACTATCGGACCTTCGTGGACGAGCCGCTCCCGTTCAAGCCTCAGCCGCAGCGTCCGGCACGCTGAACACGATCTCCTGCGCTCCTTCGCGCAGCACCCGTCGACCCAGCTCCGTGAGCTGGCCAAGTCCGTCGACGAGCGTCAGGAAGTGGTTGCCCTCGAGCGGACCGAACTTGCTGGCAAAAACGGTCTCGCCGTAGGGAAAGAGGATCTCGGTCTCGCTCACTCCGCCCGGATACAGCAGCAGGTCGCCCGGCGCCGGCCGCCCAGTCTGGTTTTCGGCTCCCACTCCGAAGGCGAGGTCGCCGAGCGGCACCCACGCCGACTCGCCGCTCCACCGGGCCTGAACCAGTTGCTGCCGGAAGGGCAGCCGGGCGACGAACGCGGCGCACGTGGCCGGCGCACGCTCGTGCTCCAGGCGGGCGAGGAACCGCAGGTCGCCGCCGACGGTGATCCTGAGATGGTCGATGCGGGGCATTCGGAGGGTTCTCGACGACAACGTGAGCGCGCACTCGTCACGGCGGACTCTGCCTGACGCATGGTCCGGTAAGAGTGCCGGCACGTCCGGCCGGTGCGCAATGCGCCGCCCCGTCCGTTGCGCGCAGAGCCCGCCTCCCGTAGATTGTAGTCTCACGAGACCACAATGACACTTCGCACCATCGGCATTCGCGACCTCAAGGCCCAGCTCAGCCGCACCCTGCGCGACGTGGGGGACGGCGACGTCTATCTCGTCACCGATCGCGGTCGCGTGGTGGCCGAGTTGCGGCAGCCGATGGCGCCCGGCGCTGCGGAGTTGTCACCCGGCGAGCAGGCGAAGCTGCGCCTGGCCGCGTCCGGCGAACTGCGCGTTGCCGAGCACGCGCGCGTGGTGTATCGCGCCGACGCGCCGGCGATGTGTGATGGCACGGCGCAGGCGTGGCTCGACTGGACGCGCGGCGACCGGTGATCGTCTACGCGGAGTCGAGCGCCGTGCTGGCGTGGCTGCTCGGCGAACCGCGCGCGGCCTTCACCCGGGCGGCCCTGCAGGACGCGACCCTCGTCGTGACGTCCGTCTTGACCGGCGCCGAATGCTCGCGCGCGATCCTGCGTGGCGCCGCGCTCGGCGCGATCGACCGCGCCGAGGCGCGTGTGCTGCTCGACGCCCTCGCCGACTGGGAGTCGGGGTGCGATCTCCTGGAAGTGGGAGATCGGGTGCTGGCGCGGTCGCGCGCGCCATTTCCGCACGAACCGGTGCGCACGCTCGACGCAATTCACCTGGCGAGCGCCGCGCGGGCCCACGAGGCGCTCGGGGCCGTATCGGTGCTGTCGTACGACGACCGCGTCCGGTCGAACGCGGCCGCGATGGGGATGGCACTGCTTCCGCCCGGCCCCGGGTGACTTGGCTACCCCACCCCCCAATTTGCTTTCTGGCGCCTGACACAGTACCCTTCAAGACAGGGTATCCGCGCACACGGCGTGGATGTCCGACTGATCAGGGGCCTCGCTCTTGTCGAGGCCCCCTTTTCATCGATCAGGCGTCTGAGGATGTACGGGTTGCCCGGACTCCTGAGACTTAACACCACCAGGAGTTTGCAATGCGTGCGATCGGTTCAGTAAAGTGGTTCAATGATGCGAAGGGCTTTGGCTTCATCACGCCGGAAGACGGCAGCAAGGATTGCTTCGTGCATCACTCGGCCATCCAGGGCTCGGGCTTCAAGTCACTCGCCGAAGGCGAGCGCGTTGAGTTCGACGTGGTCCAGGGCCAGAAGGGTCCCGCCGCCGAGAACGTGACGAAGATCAGCTAGTCCTCGTATCAACACAAAGCCCCACCGCGTTCGCGCGGTGGGGCTTTGTGTTGCCTTCCTTCGTGCCCGGTGAACGATTCCGGTCCGTCCGTGGTATAGTTACTCCACACCCTCACGAGGATTGCCCGATGATTCGCCCCCCGCGTTTCGCGCTCGCCGCTGTCGCCACGCTGCTCGTGGCACTCCCGCTCCGCGCCCAGGAAGTGTCCCGTGGCGTCGCTGGCGGTGGCATTACGGTTGCCGGCTGGACCGGAAAGATCGACGCCAGTGAAGAGAAGGCCGGCCTGACGCTCAACAGCGCGAAGTTCGCCGCCGAAGGCAAGGGCTTTCACGTCACCACCGGCCCGGCCGTCAGCTACTGGAACCCCGCGAACAAGGCCTCGGGGAACTACACGGTGAAGGCCACGTTTGCCGAACCGAAGTTCCAGAACCTGAATGACCACCCGCATCCGTACGGCATCATGATTGCGGGCAACGACCTCGACGGCGCGCACAGCCTTCTGTACTGCACGGCGTACGGCACCGGGACGTTCATCATGCGCGGGTTCGCGCCAGCGCCGTTCCGGCTCGGCGGCCGGAACCCCACGCCCAGCGATGCCGTGCACAAGGCGTCGGGCAAGGGCGAGCCGGTGACGCAGGAGATTGCGATGTCGGTGAAGGACGGCAAGGTGTCGTGCAGCATCAATGGCACCGTGGTGGCCACGTACGACAAGTCCGAGGCCGTGGGCGAGGGCAAGCTGAAGTCGCTGGACGGCGCCTATGGCCTGCGCTTCGGGCACAACACCGAAGTGACCGTCACGGGTTTCTCGATGACGAAGAACTAGGGCTTCAGTCGACCGAGGTTCGCGCGCGCCGCGGCGTAGTCCGGCTGCAGGCGCAGCGCCTCCGTAAACTCGCGGCGGGCCGCATCCACGCGGTCCGCCGCGAGCAGCGCTTCGCCCAGGGTGTTGTGCGACTCGGCGATCATCGGCTTGCGCCTGATCGCTTCGCCCAGATGCGCGATGGCTTCGTCGATTCGACCGGGCGACCGCATCAGCATCTGGCCCAGCAGGTAGTGCGAGTTGGCAACCAGCATGAAGTTGCCCGGCTCGAGGCGCAACGCGGCCTCGAAATGCGGCACGGCCTCGTGCTCGCGTCCGGCGCGCTGCAGGGCCACCCCGAGGCTGTAGTGCGCCCGCGCGTGCGTCGGCTTGAGGCGCAGCACGTCCTGATACTGCACAATCGCCTCGTTCAGGCCGCCCGGCGTGCGCGACAAGATGCGGCCGAGGTTGTGGTGCGCCATCCAGCTGTCGGGGTTTCGCGCGAGCGTGGCGCGGTAGAGCGTCTCGGCGTCGCGATAGGTGGACGCCTGCCGCCACGTGAGCAGCCCGAGCGCAGCGACCAGCAGGCCCACGGCGCCGGCACCCGCGCGCCACCGCGCCGGCGTGGAGGCACGCTCGAGCGCCGTCGCAATGCCGGCGGCCGCGAGCACGATGAGCGCGATGCTCGCGTGGTACTGAAAGTGATCGGCGACAAACGAATACCGGAACGGATAGACGTTGAGGAACCCCAGCACCGGCACGAGCGAACCGACGAAGATGAGGAAGGCGGCGAGCGGCGCGCGAGACCAGCGCCGGGCGAACCAGAGCGTCGTGGTCAGCGCGGCGATCGCGAGCGGATAGAGATACGCCGACACCGCGCGCGGATCGATGGTCCATCGCGGATACGTGAAGACGAGGCTCGCGGGCCAGCAGAGCGTCGCCAGGTAATGCCAGACCACGCGAGCGGCCAGCAGCACGCGCTGCCACGCGTCGAGACTGAACTCGGCGCCCTCGGCGCCAATGAGGTGGCGCTCGACCCACGCCGTGGCGAGGCCGGCGGTGATGGCCAATGCGAACCACGGCAGCAGAGGCGCGATGTCGCGCCGCCACGACAACGTGCCGCGTCGCCACCACGCAATGACCAGCAGGACGGCGGGGAGCGTGGCCGTGACGGTCTTGGTGGCGAGCGCCAACGCGAAGAGCGCGAGCGCCACCGCGTAGTCACGGGCCGAACGCCGTTCGTCGAAACGCAGCCAGGCAAGCGCGGCCAGCAGGTAAAAGACGAGCGAGAGGGTGTTCTTCTGCTCAGAGATCCAGGCCACCGACTCGACCGTCACCGGATGCAGCGCGAAGAGGAAGCCGGCGAGCCACGCGCCCCTGATGCGGAGGCGCTGGCAGACGAGCACGACCAGGCAGGCGGCCAGCGCGTGCAGCGTCACGGTGGCGAGGTGATAGCCGACCACGGTGTCGCCCCAGAGCCGGTGCTCCAGCCAGAAGGCGCTGTGCAGCACGGGATAGTACTGCTGGGTGGCGCCGAGCTCGAACCAGATGCGCCGCAGGCCGTCCCAGCCCTGCAGGGCCGCGCTGGTGAGGTGGGCATCGTCATCCCACAGCAGGTCGCCGGTGAGCGCCGGCGCGTACGCCACGAGCACCGACGCGAGCAGCAGGGCGCCGAGCACCGGCTCGGAAAACCAGCGCGCAACGCGGGACCGCGGGGTCAGGGCGGAAGGGTCTGGGGACGCGAGCACGGGGGAAGCATAGCATTTGGACACGCGCTTGCCGATGGCGCGCGCGGTCCGTAGGCTTGGGCCATCGCCTTCAACGCCCCCGGGGTTTGCCATGCGCCGCGCTTCCGCTCGCCTGCTGCTGATCGTCCTCGCGCTGGTTGTTTGCGCGCACAGCGCCGAGGCGCAGAAGAAGCGGGGCGATCGCAGCAAGATCACGCGCACCGACCTCAACGAGGCCGGTGGCACCGTGATCACCGCGCTTGATGCCGTGAACCTGTTGCGCCCGCACTGGCTGAACCCTCCGATGGGGCGGATGGCGTCATCGGCGGTTGACCCCGCGGTCAGCCCGATGACCCGCAACGCCATCAACCTCGTGGTCTACATCGATGACATGCGGCAGCCCACGCTCGACGTCCTGCGCACGGTCAAGGCGGCAGAGATCATCGAGCTGAAGTATCTGGACCAGAACCGGGCGGTGCAGATGCTCGGACCTGGTCACGAGGCCGGGGCGGTGCAGGTGACGACGGTGAACAAGAAGCCCTGAGGGCGAGGTCGGAACGCGTACCGTTTCCCTTGTGAGGTCCCGGCGCGGCGGCGATGTTTGTCGCGATACCCCCACCGCCTCCCATTTCACCCAGGGTACTCACATGCGTTTCCGCAGATTCGCGCTCGTGCTCTCGCTCGCCGTCGCCGCTCCACTTTCCGCCCAGGGCCTGATGGGCGAAATGCACCGCGACGTCAATGACGTGCAGAAGAAGATGGTGGACCTCGCCAAGGCGATGCCGGAGGCCTCGTACGGCTGGCGTCCGGGCGCCGGCGTGCGCTCGGTCGGCGAGATGTTCCTGCACGTGGCATCGGACAACTACCTGATCCCGATTGCGATGGGAAAGCCGGCGCCGGCGGCGAGCGGCGTGACGAGCGATTTCAAGACCGCGCAGGCGTTCGAGCAGCGCAAGTTGAGCAAGGACGAGATCGTTGCGGAACTGGACGCGTCGTTCAAGCACTTGCACGGGGCGATGGCGCTCACCACCGACGCCAACCTCACGGAGAACATCAAGTTCTTCGGGCAGGACTGGAGCCGGCAGCGCGCGATGATTCTCACGGTGACGCACCTGCACGAGCACCTCGGGCAGGGCATCGCGTACGCGCGGTCCAACAGCATCGTGCCGCCGTGGAGCAAGTGAGGCAGGTGATAGATGATAGGTGACAGGAGCTAGGTGATAGATGCGTGCATATCGGATTCTCGTCGCGGGTGCGGTCGGCGTCGCCTTGCTGGTGGCGCCGACCGGCGGACGCGCGCAAACGCCGGCGCGCGCGGCGACGCGTTCGCCGGTGCCCGAGGTCGCGCGCCACGGGTTTTCGGTGGCGCGGCTCGCGCGCATCGACAGCGTGCTGCAGCGCTACGTCGATGCGCAGCAGGTGGCGGGGGTGGTTGCGCTCGTGCTGAAGGACGGCGTGCCGGTGTACGAGCGCTCGCTGGGCTGGGCTGATCGCGAGGCGCAGCGCCAGATGACGGACGACGTGGTGTTTCGCATTGCGTCGCAGTCCAAGGCCATCACCAGCGCGGCCGTGATGATGCTGGTGGAGGAAGGAAAGCTCGGCTTGGCGGATCCGGTGAGCCGTTTTATTCCGGGGTTCGCGCGCGCAACGGTGGCCGTGCGCACCGACACCGGACGCGCCATCGTGCCGGCGCGGCGCGCGGTTTCCATCCGCGACCTGCTGACGCACACGGCGGGCATATCGTACGGCACCGATGAACTCGTGGCGCCGCTCTATGCGGCGGCTGGCCTTGGGCCCATGGCCGGGCTCGGTGGCTGGTACACGGCCGACAAGAACGAGCCCATCTGCGCCACCATCGAGCGACTGGCCGCGCTGCCGTTTGTCGCGCAGCCGGGCGAGCGCTGGGTGTACGGCTACAACACCGACATCCTTGGCTGCGTGGTGGAGCGCGCATCGGGGGTCGCCCTCGACGTCTTCCTCGCGACGCGCATCACGGGGCCACTCGGCCTGAAGGACACGCGGTTCTACCTGCCCACTGCGCAGCGCACGCGACTCAGTGCCGTGTATGCGAGTCGCGCCGATGGCGCGGTGGAGCGCGCACCGAACGGTCCAAGGGGGCAGGGCGATTACGTGGATGGTCCGCGCGTGAGCTTCGCCGGCGGCGCCGGCCTGCTGAGCACGGCGCGTGACTACGCGCGGTTTCTGGAGATGATCCGGCGGGGCGGCGCGCTCGACGGCGTGCGGCTGCTCTCGCCGCGCGCGGCAGAACTGATGCACACCAACATGGTGGGCACGCTGCATTCCGCCGACGGGCTGGGGTTCGGACTCGGGTTCGAGACCATCGACCGATTTGGCGCCAGTCTCCTCGGTACCGAAGGATCCTACGGATGGGGCGGTGCGTATGGCAGTTGGTACCGGGTGGATCCGAAGGAAGGGCTGGTGATGGTGCTCATGCACCAGACGATGCCAAGCCGCACCGACCTGAACAGCCGCTTTCCGACGCTCGTGTACCAGGCGCTTGTGCAGCCGCGTCGCCCCTGAGCGTGATCGGAAACGCCGCGTCCGCCTCCGCGCCTGAAGAGGCGCGCGGCACGATTGCGCCGGGGCTGCTGCTCGCCGCCGGCGTGGCGCTGACCGCGTGGGGTGCCGAGCGACTGCTCGTCGCGGCGGTGGGACGCGCCGTCCTTGAGGCCATCGTACTGGCCATCGTGATCGGCGCGGTGGTGCGCGCCGCCGCGCTGCGCGCCCCCGCGCGTTTTGAACCGGGCGCGGCAGTGGCGTCGGGACTCCTGCTCGAGTGCTCCATCGTGCTGCTGGGCGCGGGCTCCGACCTGCGCGCACTCGCGGCGGCCGGCCCCGCCATGCTCGGCGGGGTCGTCGTCATCGTCGTGCTGACGCTGGTCGTCGGCACGATGATCGGCCGCTGGTTCGGGTTGCCGCGGTCGCACGCGGTGCTGGTGGCCGTGGGCAACGCCATTTGCGGCAACTCGGCAATCAGCGCGGCGGCGCCGGTGCTCGGCGCGCGCCGGGACGAAGTCGCCTCCGCCATCGCGTTCACGGCGGTGCTGGGAGTCGGCGTGATCCTCGGCCTGCCACTGCTGATTCCGCTGCTGGGAATGACCGATACGCAGTACGGCGTGGTGGCCGGGCTGACGATCTACGCGGTGCCGCAGGTGATCGCCGCGGCGTATCCGGTGAGCGTTGCCGCCGGCCAGGTGGCCACGCTCGTGAAGCTGATGCGGGTGCTGCTGCTCGGCCCCGTGGTACTGGTGCTCTCGCTCACGGAGCATCGGGCGGCGCACGTGCGCTGGTGGCGGGTGGTGCCGTGGTACATCATTGGGTTCTCCCTGGCCTCCGCCCTCCGCACCTTGGACGTGATCCCGGCGTCGGCTGGGGACGCGGTGCGCGAGGCGGCGAAACTGCTGACGGTGATGGCCATGGCCGGCCTCGGCCTGGCGGTCGACGTTGCGTCGGTGCGCCGGGTGGGCGCCCGGGTTGGAGCAACGGTCACGTTGTCGCTGGGGATGATGCTCGGACTCAGCCTGCTGTTGGTGCGGGTGCTGAGGCTATCCTGACAAGGACAGAGGTTGTCGTCACGTGCCAGTCATATTACTGTATCGACGTACAGAGAATCCCGTGATTGGAGGCGTACTTCGATGGTCGCAGCACTGAAGACGGCGTTGGGGCTGGCCGGGGCGTTGACGCTCGCCGCGGCCGCGTGTGGCAAGCCGGCCCCGCAGCCGGCGGTGCCGGCCGGCGGCACCAGCGCCGTGCACTTCGACGAGGCGGCGTGGACGCCGCTCACCGAGAAGGACATTCCCGCCGACTCGCTGGGGGCGTCCATCAGGCGCGGACTCTACCTGCTGCGCTTCACGCCTGAGTCGCTGCCCAATTTTGCCACGTCGTCGCTGCGGTGCACGAGCTGTCACCAGAATGACGGCCTCAAGGCGTCGGCCGCGCCGCTCACCGGTTCGCAGGCGCGCTTTCCCAAGTACATGACGCGCTCGGGCGCGGTCATCGCCCTCGCCGACCGCGTGAACTACTGCTTCACGCGGTCGCTCGCCGGCAACGCGATTCCCGTGGGAAGTCGCGAGATGGTGGACATTCTCGCGTACCTGGCGTTCATCTCGCGCGACGTGCCCGTGGGCAAGAAGATCGCCGGCACCGAAGGGCTGCTCTCGATGAAGGACACGCTCGTGGGTGATGTTGCCGCGGGTGAGAAGCTCTTCACCGAGAAGACGTGCGTCACGTGCCACGGTCCCGAGGGCCAGGGGAACGGCCCCATCCCGGCGCTCTGGGGCGCCACGTCGTATTCCATTGGCGCGTCGATGGCGCGCGAGGAGCGAGCGGCCAGCTTCATCTGGCACAACATGCCGCAGATCGCACCCGGCACCCTGACGCCGCAGCAGGCGTTTGACCTCGCGGCGTTCATCAACTCGCATCCGCGGCCGGACTCCCCGGGCAAGGAAGGCGACTGGCCGGTCGGTGGCGCCCCGAAGGACGTGCCCTACAAGACGTTTGGTCACGAGGCCCATCGCCCGCCGGCATCGCTGGTCACGCGCCGCAATCCGCAGGGGGCGCTTGTGCCCAACCCGGCGCCGAGTGCGCGCCGCGGGCGCTAGGAGCCCGGCACGATGGCTGACCAGGTGAAGGACGTGACAGCCGACGAGTCCATCTCGCGTCGAACCCTGCTCACCGGCGCGGCCGGCGCGCTGGGCGTGGCCGTAGCGGCGGGCCTGCCGCTGATGGCCGGAGGCCAGGGCGCCAAGGCCGCCGTGCCGGCGGCGCCGGTGCCGCCCGTCGATCCCACCAAGCTGCCGGGAGCGCCTACGTCGGCCGTGGGTGCGAGGTCGCCCTTCCTCAAGCCGTCGCGCACCCCGGTGGGCGAGACGGTGGGCAACTCGCTCACGCCGTTGCAGGACCTCACCGGCACCATCACGCCGTCGGACCTGCACTTCGAACGCCACCACGCGGGCGTGCCGTTCATCGATCCGTCGCGGCACTCGCTGCTGATTCACGGACTGGTGGCGACACCGATGGTGCTGAGCGTCGACGAGATTCGGCGCTTTCCACAGGTGACGCGGACGGCCTTCATCGAGTGCTCCGGCAACGGCCGCTCGGCCTATCGCGAGCCCAAGCCGGACACGACGCCGCAGAAGGCCGCCGGGCTGGTGAGCAACACCGAGTGGACGGGCGTGCCGTTGAGGGTGTTGTTCGAGGAGGCCGGCGCCACGAAGGACGCCAGCTGGTTTCTCGCCGAGGGAGGCGATGCGTGCGTGATGACGCGCAGCATCCCGATGGCCAAGGCGTGGGACGATGCGATTGTCGTGTGGGCGCAGAATGGCGAGCCGCTGCGTCCCGAGCAGGGATTCCCGCTGCGCCTGTTGCTGCCGGGCTGGGAGGGAAACGCCAGCGTGAAGTGGCTGCGCCGCCTGGAGTTGGGCGTGCGCCCGTGGATGACACGTTGGGAGACGAGCAAGTACACCGATCCGCTGAGCGACGGCACGGCGCGGCAGTTCAGCTTCGACATGGACGCCAAGTCGATCATCACGTCGCCGGCGTTTCCGCAGGCGATCACCAAGGGTTGGTGGCCAGTCAGCGGGCTGGCGTGGACGGGGCGTGGCAAGATCACGCGCGTCGAAGTCAGCACCGACGGTGGCACATCGTGGGCTGCGGCCACCATTCACGAGCCCAACCTCTCCAAGGCGTCGGTGCGGTTCACGCACATGTGGGAGTGGGACGGGCGCGAGACGGTGCTGCTGAGCCGCGCCACCGACGAGACCGGCTACGTGCAGCCTACGCGCACGGCACTCATCAAGGTGCGCGGCATAGGCACCGACTTCCATTTTAACCCGATCGTGGGGTGGAAGGTGAAGGCTGACGGGCATGTCGTCTTCCACGGGGAGACGTGATGTCGCGGACGCGAATGTCGGTGGTGCTGCTGTTGCTGCTGGCGGCGTGCGGCCGGGACACGGCGCGGGAGACGGCGTCGGCGGTTGGCGGTGAGCCGGTGCGTCACTACGGGCTCGGTCGCGCCGCGACGACGGCCGAGGTGGCGGCGCTCGACATCGACGTGGGTCCCGACGGCGAGGGACTTCCCGCAGGGTCTGGCTCGGCGCAGCAGGGCGCAGCCATGTTTCTCGCGAAGTGCGCCAGTTGCCACGGCCCCAAGGGCCAGGGCATGCCACCCGTATTTCCCGCGCTCATCGGGCGCGACCCCAAGGCCGAGGGCTTTTTGTTTGCCACGGACTTCAAGCTGACGAAGACGATCGGCAACTACTGGCCGCATGCGACGACGGTGTTCGACTACGTGCGCCGGGCGATGCCGTTGCTGCAGCCGGGCTCGCTGACCAACGACGAAGTGTATGCGCTTACCGCGTACCTGCTGGCCGCCAACAACGTGGTGCCGATGACGACCACGCTTGACGCGGCGTCGCTGAAGCAGGTGAAGATGCCCTACGCCGGCAAGTTCGTGACCGACAACCGGCGTGGCGGCAACGAAGTGAAGTAGCAGGTCGCCGGCGGCCCCCGTCGCCGGCGCGGGAAACCCCGAGGAGGAACGAATGGCAAATTCCGCAGCACACGCAGCGCCCTTCGCCGGCGATGACGCGTCCACGCTTCCGCCCTGGGCGAAGCTCGGCGCCATCTTCGGCGTCGTCAGCGCCCTGAGCATTCTCACGTGGGGTCCCATCGGCGTCTCGGGCACCTACCCGCGCTTTGTTGGGGCCATCCTGCGCCGCATTGATCCCGCACTCGCGCTCGGCAATCCGTACCTCGAGAAGATGGGTTCGCTCATCAAACCCGAGACGTTCCTCGTGATCGGCCTGCTCATCGGCGGCTTCCTCGCCTCGCGCATCGGCGTGCAGGAAAAGGCGCACTCCGAGTTCATCCACACGGGCGAGACCACCAGGGGCAAGCGGTACCGCGACGCCTTCATTGGCGGATTCCTGATCGTCTTTGGCGCCCGCATCGCCGGCGGCTGCACCAGCGGCCACATCATCTCCGGCATCACGCAGCTCTCGGTGAGCGGCCTCGTCTTTGCCGCCGGCGTGTTCGCTACCGGCATCCTGACGGCAAAGCTCCTGCACAAGGGAGGGCGTTGACATGGCGATGCTCTATGCTTTGATCGTCGGCGTCGCCATGGGCGCGCTGATCCAGCGTGTGCGCGCGTCGAGCCCTGCGATGATCGCGCAGAACCTGCGCCTCGAGAACCTGGTGATCATCAAGTTCATGGC
>CAYHCW010000026.1:0-12904 GCA_964355025.1 uncultured Gemmatimonas sp.
ATGCACTCGCCGTGCACGAACGCCGCGAGCCGATGGGCAAGCGTGTTGGACGCGTGGTCGAGGTCGGCGTACGACGTGCGGTGCCGCGACGGGCGCAGGCGTCCCGGGGGAATGTCGATCGCCACGCGATGCGGCCCTGCGTGGGCTGCGCGCGTGAAGAACTCGTGAAGCAGCCCCGGCGCTGCTTCGCGGCTCATTGGTGATTCGAGGGGAGAAACGTCATGTGCTGAAAGATAGAGCAAACGAGTGCTTGAATGCGAGAACACCGTGCCATGCGCAGCGGCGACACCGGCCAGCAATTCCGCATGCGACTGCGTACGACTTGCATGAACATCTCGATGCTCCTTGGCACACTCGCCATCGGTAGCGCCCTGCAGGGCCCCACCGATCTCCCGAAGGCTCAGCCGCAGGGTCCTCGCACACTCACCGCGACTGCCGCGGCACGCCCCATTCGCGTCGACGGCGTGCTGGATGAGGCTGACTGGAAGGAGGCACCGGTGGCCGACGGCTTCGTACAGAGCGAGCCGAACACCGGGGCACCGGCCTCGGAGCGCACGGAAGTGCGCGTACTGTACGATGCCAACACGCTGTACATCGGCGCGTATATGCACGACGGCGAACCGGGCCGCCTGGTCGTCAACGACATCAAGAAGGACTTCAAGGAAGAGGACCAGGACGACTTCGAGGTGATCCTCGACACGTTCCACGATCGCCGCAACGGCTATGTGTTCATCACGAACGTCGAGGGCGCGCGCGCCGACCGGCAGGTGGCGAGCGAAGGACGCGAGATCAACACGAGCTGGGACGCCGTGTGGACGGTGAAGACCCGACGCGTGGCCGACGGCTGGGTGGCGGAGTTGGCGATCCCGTTCCGGGCGCTGCGGTTCGATGCGGGAAAGAGCCAGTCGTGGGGGGTCAATTTTGCGCGGCGCATCCGGCGCAAAAACGAGATCACGTTCTGGTCGCCGATTCCGCGCGAGTACGCGCTGACGCGCCTGTCCCTGGCCGGGACGCTCGAGGGCGTGCATCCCGAGGGGGCCTCACGCGACCTGCGGGTCAAGCCGTACGCACTGGCCCGCTCGGTGCGGCCGACGGGCGGAACCGAGTTTGCGAGCACGGGCGACATCGGTGTGGACGTCAAGGCGCGCGTGACGCCGGGGCTGACGCTCGATGCCACGGTGAATCCCGATTTTGCGCAGGTGGAGGCCGACGAGCAGCAGGTGAACCTGACGCAGTTCTCGCAGTTCTTTCCGGAGAAGCGCGAGTTCTTCCTGGAGAACTCTGGCGTGTTCTATGTGGGCGACGCGGCGCGGAACAACCGCGTGCAGGCGCCACCGACGCCCGATGAAGACCTGCTGCTGTTCTTCAGCCGTCGCATCGGGCTGACGAGTGGCGGGCGGCCCATTACGATTCCGGGCGGCCTTCGGCTCACGGGCAAAGCCGCGGGACTGAGCGTGGGGGCGCTGGCGATGCGCACCGAGGCGACGGCGGGAACGCCAGCCAACACCTATTCGACGCTGCGCCTGCGCCGGAATGTCGGCCGCGGTTCCGACATGGGCGTGGTGTTGATGAGCCGTGAAGGGGGCGCGCACGACCGCGACTGGAATCGCGTGGCGGGGCTCGACGCGAACATCCGCTTCGTGGGCAAGGTGGACTGGAATTCGTTTGGCGTGCTGACGCGCACGCCGGGCAGGGACGGCGGGCAGTACACCTGGCGCTCGTCGCTGAACTACGAGGGGAAGGACGTGCACGTGAAGGCGGCGACGCTTGTGGTGGGCGACGGATTCCAGGATGACCTCGGCTTCTACCGCCGCACCGACGTGCGCAAGTGGTTTCTCGATGCCGGCCTGCGGCCGCGCTCGCCGTGGCTGCGCGCGCACGGCATCCGCGAACTGCACCCGCACTTCACCTGGAACTACTACGAGGACCTGGCCGGCCGCACGATTGGCAAGAACCTGCACTCCGGACAGACGTTCTTCTTCAACGACGGCTCGTACACCGAACTGTCGGCGAATCCGCGCTACGAGTACATCACCGTGCCATTTCGGCTGAACCGCAACAACAAGACGGCGGCACCAATTGCGGCGGGCGGCTACGCGTGGAACGAATGGCTGCTGAAGTACACCACCGATCTCAGCCAACCGGTGTCGCTGGCCCTCACCGGCACCACGGGCGGGCTGTGGACGGGAACGCAGAAGACGGTGAACGCGACGCTGACGTGGCGGCCCACGTACCGGTTCCGCGTGGCGGGAACGGCGCAGCAGTCGCGCATCGTGCTCGACCAGCCGCAGCAGGCATTCGATGTGACTTTGTTGACGGGGCGCGCGAACTACTCGTTCACGACGAACATGTTCCTTGACGCGCTCACGCAGTACGACCCGGTGGCGCACCAGTTCAACGCGAACGTGCGGTTCAACGTGATCCACCACCCGCTGAGCGACCTGTTCATTGTCTACAACGAGCAGCGCTTCACGACACCCGGCCAGGACGTGGCGCCAGGGCGGAGCATCGTGGTGAAGTTCACGCAGATGTTTTCGCTGTAGCGGCGTCCGCGCCAGGGGCGGCCGCTGGGCTCAGCTGGAGTAATACGCCGCGTTCTCGTCGATGTAACCCTTGGTGAGGTCACATCCGTAGGCACGGGCGGTGGCTGAGCCGGCACCCAGCGACACCTCGAGATCCACCGCCTCGACGCCGAGCGCGGCCCGAACCACCGCATCGTCAAACTCGAGGCGCGCGCCGCTGCCCACCACCTGATAGCCGTTGACCCACGCGCTCGTGGCGGCGGCGTTGATGGCGACGTCGGTGCACTTGCCGATGGCCATCAGGATGCGACCGACGTTGGGGTCGGCGCCGTGCACCATGGTCTTGATGAGCGGCGAGTTGACGAGCGACTTGGCCACCACGCGCGCATCGTGTTCGGTGGCCGCGTCACGCACCGTGATGCGCAGCAGGTGCCCCGCGCCCTCACCGTCACGGGCGAGGATCTCCGTCATGCGCACGCAACCGGCCGCCAGCACATCGTAGAACGCCTGCTCGTCCACCGCTCCGGCGAGTCCATTGGCCATGATGACGCACGTGTCGGACGTGCTGGTGTCGGTGTCCACCGAGAGCATGTTGAACGACACGTGAACCGCGCGACGCAACAGGCGGTCGAGCGTCGCGGCGTCGATGGCCGCATCGGTGAAGATGTAAGCCAGCATGGTGGCCATGTTGGGCTCGATCATGCCGGAGCCCTTGGCCACCCACGTGATGGTGGCATTGCCGACGGAAGCCGAGAGCGCCTTGGGGTGCGTGTCGGTGGTCATGATGCCTTCGGCGCCGACCAGCGGATCGTCCTGCAGGTCGGCGGCCATGCCGCGCACGCCGAGTTCGATCTTCTCGACCGGAAGCTGTACGCCAATGACGCCGGTGGAACTCACCAGCACTCGGCCTGCGTCGGTGCCCATCTCAGCCGCGGCGGCGACGGCCATGCGGCGCGCATTCTCCACGCCGCGCGCGCCGGTGGCGACGTTGCTCACCTTGCTGTTGGCGATGATGGCGCGCAACGCGCCGCCCTTGATGGTCTCACGGCCGAGGATGATGGGCGCGCCGGGGAACTGGTTGCGCGTGAAGACGGCCGCCGCCGCGGCCTCGACATCGCTGGCAAAGAGCGTGAGGTCGCGCGCCTGCGGTTTGAGGCCGACGTTGCGGCTGGCGCAACGGAATCCGCGCGGAAAGACCGCGCGCGCATGAAAGGTCATTGGGGAGCTGGGTCGTGAATGACAGGGTACCCGGTGCTTGTCCACTCCTGGAATCCGCCCTGCAGGTTGACGACGTTGTGGAACCCATGGGCGGCGAGCAATGACGCGGCGATGGCCGAGCGTGTGCCGCCCTGACAATGCACCACCACCACGCCGTCGCGCGGCACATCATCCAGGCGGGCCGCAAGCGTGCCGAGCTGCATGTGGTGGGCGCCCGGCAGGTGACCGGCGTTCCATTCCGACAGGTTGCGCACGTCGATGACGGCAACGCCGCGCGGGAGGAGCGTGTCGTGCAGTTCCGTGGCGGTGGTCTGCGCGATCTTGCCCTTGGCCGCCGTCTGCGCCCACACGCCGACGGTATCGTGGCCGAAGACACCGGCGATGCGGTCGAGTCCGATCATCGCAAGATCGCGCACGGCTTCGTCGAGCGCGCGGGAGTCTTCGTCCACGATCAGGTGGATGTCGCGATCATACGGCAGCAGCCAGCCGGCCCAGGTGCTGAACGTCTTGCCGAGCGGAATGTTCAGCGTGCCGGGGACATGCGCGGCGGCGAACGCTGCGGCTGGCCGGGTGTCGACAACAAGATGGCCGCTGGCGATGAGTTCGCCGAGTCGCGCCGCCGGCAGCCGCTCGGGGCGGTGAAAGCCGTGCAGGAGCGATGGTCCGTCCTTGTTGATGCGCTTCATCTGCGCAAAATAGGTGGGCGGCTCGGGCTGGCCGTCGAGCACGCGCTGGACAAACTGGTCCTCGCTCATTGGCTCGAGGCCCCAGTTGAAGCGCTTCTCGTAACCAACCGTGCTTGCGGGCACCGCGCCGAGCGCCTTGCCGCAGGCGGAGCCGGCACCGTGGCCCGGCCAGACCTGCAGCCAGTCGGGGAGTGTGCGGAACCGATCGAGCGACGCGTACAGGGCGCGTGCAGCAGCGTCCATGGTGCCCTCGACCTTGGCGGCCTTCTCCAGAAGATCGGGACGCCCGACATCACCGACAAACACAAAGTCCCCGGTGACGATGCCCATCGGTTCGGTGGCGACGGCGCCGTCGGTCACGGTGAAGCAGAGATGCTCGGGCGTGTGCCCGGGCGTATGCAGGACGCCGATGCGGATGTTGCCGACCTTGAACGAGTCGCCGTCTTTCAGGAGCGTGGCGCCCGCCGCGTGCGCGAATGCGTACTGCCAGTCACGACCGCCCTCCGCCGATAGCAGGAGCTGGGCGCCGGCTGAGTGCGCGAGCTCACGGCTCCCGGACACAAAATCGGCGTGGATGTGCGTTTCGGTGACGTGCGTGATGCGCAGCTTCTGCGCTTCGGCGGCCTCGACGTATTGGGCGATGTCGCGGTTGGCATCGATGACGACAGCTTCGCCGGTCGCCTGGCATCCGATGAGGTAGCTCGCCTGGGCAAGCGGAATGTCGTAAAAGCGTTGGAAGTACATTGGGAGTCAGAGTTGCGAGCGGTTTTGCCAGAGGATGAGCACGCCGATGACGACGAGCAACACGGCAAAGGCGCGCTTGAGTTGCTGGGTGGAGACGTGCCGCGTGATCGCCGTGCCGCCGAGGATACCGGCGACGGCGACGGCGGTGAATCGCACCACGAAATCCCAGGGAATCACTTCGCGGCCGAGGTGTCCGAGGTATCCCGACGTGGAGTTCATGGCGATGACGAGCAGCGACGTGCCCACGGCGGCCTTCATGGGGACGCGCCCGAGGATAACGAGTGCGGGGACGATCAGGAATCCACCACCAATGCCGATAACGCCGGTGAGGAGGCCGACGGCAAACCCCACCGACAGCATGATTCCGGGATGCGGTGCGCGTTCGGCAACGGGCGCGCCGCCGCCGTCCCGGAGTGCGCTGCGCAGCATCGATGCGGCGGCGGCGATCATCACCGAGCCGAGGATGAGCAGTTGCAGGCGCGCCGACAACAGCACGCTGCCGCGGGCGCCGGTATACGAGCCGATCATCGCCACCGAACCAAAGAGGGCGGCGGTTTTCAGGCGCACGTTGCCGGCCCGCCAGTGCGAAAGGACCCCGATGAGCGCCGCCGTCCCGACCACCGGGAGGCTCATCGCGATGGCGAGCTTGGGGTCGTACCCGAGCACGTACACGAGCACGGGCACGGTCAGAATCGATCCACCGCCTCCGAGCGTACCGAGGGCGAGTCCGATGAGGGCGGCGAAGAGGAGGCCGAGCACGCCGTAAGATACGGCGTTTGCTGGCGCCCGGGGCTGTCGCTATGTGGTGACGGCCTTCTGCGCCTTCTTGATGGCGTCGCGCAGGGGCACGTCCTTGGCGCCCGGGCTCAACTTGCGACCGTGACTGCCCCACGATGACACGCCGCCGGCGAGCACGTGCACATCGGCCTTGCCCGCCCGGCGCAGGGCAGCAGCGGCCGTTGACGCGCGGCTGCCGGCGTGGCAAATGACGATGATGGGCGCCTCGACGGCAGCGAGCTGGGTGAGGGACGCCGACAGCTGGTCGAGCGGCACGAGCGTGGAACCATCAATGTGGCCCTGCACGAACTCATTGCGGCTGCGGACGTCGAGCAGGATGGTACCGGGGTGCTCGGCGCGGAGCTGGTCGAAGTGCTCAGGGCCGAAGGAGGCGCCGCCGCCGAGGAGGGAGGCGAGGGAGGAGAGGAAGCTCATTGGCGTTGGTCTCGGGTTAGTGTATCGCTGTATCGAAATATAGTAGATTATCTCGTGATGGGAAGGGGGGAACTTCCACCACGAAGGGGCGAAGGGCACGAAGGTTCACGAAGAAGCGCCTTGGGGAACTGCAACGACGATACACTTCCCCTAGAATTCCTTCGCGGCCCTTCGTGAACCCTCGCGCCTTCGTGGTGCGCAGTTGTCGTGTTACACCTCAATCGGCGCATAATACCGCTGCGGCTTGCGGCGCTCGACCACCGTGTCGGCAAAGGCCGCCAGGCGCAGCAGCAGCCGTTCGCTCCACCCGCGGCCGATGGCCTGCAGGCCGATGGGCAACCCTGCGGCGTCGTAGCCGGCCGGGAAGCTGATGGCCGGGTGCCCGGTGAAGTTCGAGGGAAACGCAAAGCGCATGGTCTCCATCGAGCGCGTGAGATCGGAGACCGCGCCGCCGCCGGGATGAATGCGTGGCGCAGTGTTGCCCGACGCGGGGGTGATGATGGCGTCGCACCGGCTGAGCGCGCGCTCGAAGTGGGCAATGGCGCGCGTGCGCACGCGCTGGGCATGGATGTAGTCCACCGCCGAGGAACCGCGCGAGATGGCGATGTTCAGCTGGGTCTCGACGCCAAAGTCACCCAGGCGATCGCGAATGTGCGGCAGCATTCCGGTGAGCATTTCGGACGTGATGGACACGAGGTGCGCGACGCGCGTGAGCTCGAGTTCGGGAATCTCCACTTCCACCAGCGTGGCGCCGCGGGCGCACATCTGTTCCAGCAGCCTCTCGCACGAGGCGACCACGTCGGGCTGGGCGTCGCGGAACCAGGGCCAGTAGACGCCGAGTGTCACGCCGGTCAGTGACCGCGGAGCGTGATCGTCAATCTCGGCGGCGGGATGGCCAAGCGAGTTGGGGTCGCGCGCATCGGCGCCGGACATCACCTCGTAGGCCAGGGCCGCATCGCGCGCACAGTTGGCGAGCGGGCCGAGGTAGGACACCGACCAGCAGAGCGGTGCGGCACCGTGTTCGCTGACGCGTCCGAACGTCGGCTTGAGCCCCACCACGCCGCAGAACGACGCGGGGAGCCGAATGGAGCCGCCGCCATCGGCGCCGATGGCCATGGGCACGAGTCCGGCGCCGACCACACACCCGGGTCCGGCCGAGCTGCCTCCCGTGTGGTGCGCTTCGTTGTACGGATTGCGGGCCGAACCGTGATGCTGGTTGAAGCCGGTGACGCCGATGCCGATTTCGTGCATGTTGGCCTTGCCGACCATCACGGCGCCGGCGGCGCGCATGCGCGCCACGGCGGTGGAGTCGTGCGCAGCGGGCGGGGCCCCCT
Source organism: uncultured Gemmatimonas sp. (assembly GCA_964355025.1). Lineage (GTDB taxonomy): Bacteria > Gemmatimonadota > Gemmatimonadetes > Gemmatimonadales > Gemmatimonadaceae > PNKL01. Next base: position 7,717 of record CAYHCW010000026.1, read on the forward strand.
CGAACAACCTGGTGCCGATCGTGGTCACGTAGCCGGCCTGGTCGATTTCATCCTTGGCGGCAATCGGCACACCGTCGAACAGACCAATGGGCGTGCCGGACTTCCATCGTTCGGTGGATGCCCTGGCCTGCGCCAGGATGTCGTCACTGCGCATGGAGATGAAGCCACGCAGGGCGGGGCTGGCCTGCTCGCTCTCCTCCCAGCGGGCCAGAAATCGCTCGGCGACGTCGAGCGGCGTCAGTGCACTGCTGCGATAGGCCGCGTGATAATCGCCGACCGTGGGAAACCGGAACCCGGCGCGCGCGTCGTCCGCACGTGGGTCGAGTGCAGCGAGCGATGGCGCCACATTGGCGAGCTGCGGCGTGAAGGTTGGCGCGTCATCGAGCGGCTTCTCGGTGAGCGTGCTGAGGCCTGCGTCCTTGCGCAGCCTGCCGACGATCACGTTGCCGACCAGCGCACTGCCGGCAAGGACGTTGAGGGCGCGAATGCCAGCCGGGCCAAGCGTTGGCAGGGTGATGGACTTGAGGTCGTACGTCACGGGGCGGTTCCCTTGAAGGCGACAATGCGGCCGCGCGGGCCGACCGCCCAGCCGGCGTTCTTCGACGCGAAGTCGATGGCGTAGAGCGTCAGCGTGTCGCCGCGCGTCCACGTCGCCCCGAAGTCGGCGCTGAACGCGGTGCCGTACGCGCCGACGGCGGCGAAGAGCGGCTTCTTTGTTCCGCGAACGGCCACCACGCCGCCGCTGATACCCTGCGCGGGCCACGAAGACGCGCGTTTCCACGTGACGCCGCCGTCGCTGGTGGCCATGACGATATCACCGCTGCTACGGGCGATGGTGTAGTCGCCGGCCACGGCGATGCCACGGTGCGCATCGGTGAACGCGATGCCGAAGAAGCCGGCACTCGGTCCTCCGGGAATGCCGGCACCCGACACGTGCCAGGTGCGCCCACCGTCGGTGGTGCGGAAAACGCGCGCCTCGCGCGCGCCGCCCGTCGCGATCCAGGCGTTGCTCTTGCCCTGCACCGTGATGGAGGTGCCGCTGGCGGCGAAGGCCGCCTCACCGGGAAGCACGGGAGGGATGTTGGCCGGGTCCACCTGGTGCCACGTGGCGCCGTCGTCGGTGCGCAGGATGACGAGCTTGCCGTCCACGGGATCACTGAACGCCACGCCATGCGTCGCGTCCCAGAACGCCATGCCGTCGAGGAAGACGCCCTTGGTGGTGTCACTCCACTGCTGCGTCCAGCTGCCGCCCCCATCGAGCGTCTTGTAGATGCGCGCCTGACCTTGTTCGGCGGGTCCCGCGCTCATGGCGTACGCCACGTTGGCACTCACGCCATGCACGTCGCGGAAGTCGAGCGACTCGGCGCGGGCAACGGGCACCGGCTCCCAGCGGGCGCCGCCGTTGATGGTGCGCAATACCGTGCCGCGGCTGCCGCCCGCCCAGGCGACCAGGTCGGTGACGGCGCTGAATCCGCGGAATGAGGCCGTCACGCCGCTCTGCTGCACCGTCCATCGCGGGTCGCGCGTGACCGCGGTCAGCCGGTCGGCGATCTTGCCGGCCAGCACCGCGGCGTTGGCGCTCGACCGGTTGGTTAGCACGATGATGGTGGCGCCAAGGCTCGGATAGCGAATGATGGCGTTTCGGAAACCGATGCTGGATCCGGTATGGCGGGTGCGGGGTAGGGAGTGGATCGATTCGAGGTACCACCCAAACCCGTAATCCACGCTTGCGCTGTCGGACTTGCTGCCGCGCTGAAAGATGAGTGCGCGCAGGGAGTCGGCGAGCAGTTCGCGCGTCTCGAGTGCGCGACTCCAGCGGTAGAGCTCGGACACCGACGAGTAGATGCCGCCATCCCCCAGCACGGCGCTGGTGCTGCTCTGGTCGGTACGCGCCCACGCACCCTCGCGGCGCGTGTGCCCAAAGGCGCGCCGCGACACGGCCGTGCGGCCGTCCTCGCGGGCGAGCGTCCACGGCATGCCCACGCGATCGAAGATGCGCGCCTTGAGGAAGCCGGCGAAGCGCATGCCCGAACGCTTTTCGACGATCATCGCGAGCACGGCGTAGCCCGAGTTGCTGTAGCGGAACCTCGCGCCCGGCGTGAAGTAGGTGGAGTCGAGCACCACCAGGCGCTTGAGCACGTCGGCGTCGAGGACCTGCGTTGCCTGCGAGTCGGAGACGAAGTCCTCGTAGTCCTGCAGTCCGCTGGTATGCGTGAGCAGGTGTCGCACGGTGACGTGACGGCCGTAGGCGGGGAAATCGGGGAAGACGTCAGTGAGCGTCTCGTCGAGCCGCAGCTTCTTGTCCTGCACGAGGAGCAGGGTCGCCATCGCGGTGAACTGCTTGGTGATCGAGGCGAGGCGGAAGTTCGTGTGCGGCGTCACCGGTGCGCGCGCCTCGAGATCGGCGAGGCCATAGCCCTTGCTCAGCAGGATCCTGCCATCCATGGCCACGAGCACCGCAGCACCCGGCGTGGCGGGCGTGTTGAAGTCGGCGAACAGCGAGTCCACGAACTCCTCGCCCAGTGGTCCGCCATCGGTGGCGCGCCGGGTCATGCGACGCGCGGCGAGATCGTAGTGATCGCCGGGGAGCAGCACCCGGTACGGGAATCCCGGATCGTTGCCGTCGCGGCCGTTGTGCACAAAGGCCTTGCCGCGGCCGATGATCTCGCCGCGGTCGCCCTGCACGACGAGCGCGGTGCCTTCGTCGAGACCAATGCCGAGCAGGGTCGGATGGACCTTGATGACGTCCTGCAGGTCCGCCTGCCGGCCGCGGGCGACGACGTGCTGGTCGATGGCCATGTCGCGCAGGTAGCCGAAGCCCTGTTCGTAGCCCTTCGCCATCATGGTGGTGTTGCCCTCGCGCGCACCGCGCACGAGGTAGCTCGAGAGGATCGACGCACCTGCCGAGGTGCCGCCAATGACGCCGCCTCGCCTGAGTACGCCGCTGAGTTCTCTCTCCGTCCGCGTGCCGAGATATGAATCGACGAGGCGCCATTGCCGGCCGCCGGGAAACCAGACGCCGCTTGCGGCGCGAATGGGGGCGACAAAGGAGTCGCTTTCGGCGATGTGCCGGTCCTTCGTGTGCAGGACGGTGAGGTTCGTTGCGCCCGCGGCCTTCAGTCCGTTGAGGCCGTTCCAGGTGGCGGGGAATACCGAGTCCTCGCCGGCCGTCGGTATGACAACGATGCGCGCGTCGGGGCCGCCGGCGAGTTCTACAAAGCGGCGCAGAATCTCCGGCCCCATATTGCCGCCACCGACGACGACGAGCGATCCATTGGACGGGCCAACGCGGGTGTGCGCGGGGGAGGCGCCACCGGAGGGTGTGCGCGCGCACGACGAGAGCGTGGTCGCAGCGACACTCAGGACGAGAAGCAGACGTCGCATGATCATTGCCGGTAGGGCACCAGAAGCGGGCGAGGGGCGATTGTCGTTGGACGACGCGCAGTAAACATCCAGCTTCTGCGCACGCCGGGCCAGTATGCCGCGACGGGGAATTGCGCACGGCGGCCCGGCATTCGTTCTCCGCCACTCAAGGAGAGGTTACCTTACCGCCATGCGATTATACGGACTTCTTGCGTTGGCGTTCGCGCTGCCGCTCGCGGCGCAGGCCCCCAAGCCACGCCGCGCGGTGCCGGCGCCAGCGGCGGTGGCCTGCAATACCGCCGACACCACCTGCGATGCCCCGTCACTGCGCCGCGAGTTCCGCGGTGTCTGGGTGGCGTCGGTGTCGAACATCGACTGGCCGTCGAAGCCGGGATTGCCCACGGCCGACCAGAAGGCGGAGCTGCGGGCCCTGCTGGACCGCGCACAGGCCGCGCACCTGAATGCGGTGATCCTGCAGGTGCGGCCGGCCGCCGATGCGTTGTACAAGAGCAGCATCGAGCCGTGGTCGGAATACCTGACGGGCAGGCAGGGAAGGGCGCCCAAGCCGGCGTGGGACCCGCTGGCGTACGCCGTGGAGCAGGCGCACCGACGCGGGCTGGAACTGCACGCGTGGTTCAACCCGTACCGCGCGAAGCACCCCAGCGCCAAGGGGACGCTGTCGAAGCGGCACATTGCCAACACGTCGCCGGCGCTGGTGAAGAAGTACGGCACGCACCTGTGGATGGATCCGGGCGAGAGCGCAGTGCGCGCGCGCACGATGCGCGTGGTGCTCGACGTGGTGAAGCGATACGACATCGATGGCGTGCACCTGGACGACTATTTCTATCCGTACAAGGAAAGGACGACGCGCGGCACCACGGAGTTCCTGGACGACCGCAGCTGGAGGAAGTACGTGAAGGCCAAGGGGCCGTTGTCGCGCGACGACTGGCGCCGCGACAACGTGAACACCCTGGTTCGTCAGTTGGACGAGAGGATCCACGCGGCCAAGCCGTGGGTGAAATTTGGCATCTCGCCGTTTGGCATCTGGCGGCCGGGGTATCCCGAGCAGATCAAGGGGTTCGACGCATACGACCAGCTGTACGCCGACTCAAAGCTCTGGTGGGAGATGGGGTGGGTGGACTACTTCACGCCGCAACTCTACTGGAACATCGGCAAGGCGGAGCAGAGCTTTCCGGTGCTGCTGAAGTGGTGGGGCGAGCAGAGCACGAAGGGGCGCCACCTGTGGCCGGGGTTGTACACGAGCCGCGTGAAGGAGGCGACGCCGGCGGGCAATGGAATGAACGCCAACAATCCGTGGGTGGCCGACGAGATCGTGGCGCAGGTGGACAGCGCGCGCGCCAACCCGAGTGCCACGGGCACGGTGCATTTCTCCATGAAGGCGTTCCTCACCGACCAGGGGGGTGTGGCGTCGCGGCTCGTTGAGCGCGTGTACGGCGATGTGGCGCTGGTGCCCGCGTCGCCCTGGATGGCGCGTTCGGTGCCGTCCACGCCGACGGTGCGCGTGACGAAGAACGCGGCGTCGGGTGGACTGAGCGTGAGGATGACCTTGCCTCCGAAGCAGGTGGCGCGCTGGTACGTGCTGCAGTCGCGAACGGGCGGTGTGTGGGGAAGCCGGCTGGTGGCGGCGTGCGCGTGCGCCGAGGAAATTGTGCCCAATGGAGAGGGGTTGTTGCCGGACCGGCTGGTGGTGACGGCGATCGACCGGGTGGGGCAGGCGTCGGGCGCGGTTCGACTCACCGTGGTGCGCTAGCGCTTACTGCACACCACGAAGGAACGCAGGACACGAAGGACGCACGAAGGCAGG
>CAYHCW010000027.1:0-4234 GCA_964355025.1 uncultured Gemmatimonas sp.
TTGCCGACGCGCAGTTCGGTCGGGACGTCATCGTCGAACATCGGCGAGAGGTCGAGCCCGTCGCGAATGGACAGGACTGGCCGGTAAGAGAGCCGGTCGAGCGTCGCCCCGATTTCCTCGAGACTCGACACCTTGCATGGGGTATCGCGGCCATAGACGGATTGGCAGGTGACGTAGCTGCTGCCACGGCGGGCCATCAGGCGCGGCAACAGGATGTAGCGTGGGCGAAAGCTCGCCAGGTGTGCCAGCAGATCTGCCTGCGACTCGACATACTGCAGCGACGAATAGACCAGTACCAAATCAAACGTCGTCGACCCCGGCGGCGGCAGCGCCGCAGCAAAGGCCACGGCGTCAACCGGGCCCGTCACCTGGTCGCTCAGCCGCGCCAACGCCGGGTCGTCTACAACGTGCCACTGCACCGGCCTGTTCAGGGTGTCGCGAATGCTCCAGTAGCGCAAGCCGGTGCCGCCGGCCCAATCCAGCACTCGCGGCGGAGCGGCGCCGCCAAGGGTATTGAGAATGAAGGCGATGACCGCATTCGGCGTGGCCGACCCCGGCGGCGTGACCCCCGCCTGGCATTCGCGCAGCAGCTGGCTGGAGGCGGCCCGATAGGCGGCGCTCGACCAGGGTCGCTCGTCGGCGACCGCGGCAAAGTCCGCGAACACGCCGCGGAACATCGCAGGCGGCGGCGCGACGAAGAGGCGCCTTGTCCGCGCCAGGGCTTGCCACACCAGGGACGGCGTGATTGCCTTCGCGAGTGATTTCACCGTGACTCCGCGCCGACCCTCGGGCCAGCCTTCGTAGCCGACGCGATCCGGGCCAGGTCGCGCATCAGCCCGGGTGCGGTGGTCGCGTGCGAATAGAAGCGAGTGAATGCGGTGGACGCGGCTTCACTGTAACGGTCGTAATCGTCGGCGATTCGGTTGACCGCCGCCGGCACCTCGGCATAACTCGTCACCAATTCGCAACAGCCGGTCTCGGCCTGGAGAAAGGCGTAGTCAGGGCTCTGGAAGGCGATGATAGGCATGCCACATTGCAAGTAGCGGGCGACCTTCTCCCCGGCAAACGCCGAGCAGCGGCTGTTGGCCTCGTCCTTCGGATACAGAGCCAAGCCGATGTCAGCGCTGGCAATAACGTCGTTGACCTGGTCGAAGGGGATTGGCGTCGTCGAGATGTCAAGATTACTACTCGGGAGTGGCGTGAGACCCACCACGCCGCGACCGCCGCGAATTGCCAGCACCTGACCAGGTCGAAACGCCTCCGTGAGGGCCACCAATTCCTTCAAGAAGGCCTCCGTCCAGAGTCCACCAAAGAATAACACTCGCGCACTGGTCGCACCGGGTCGGCGAGGCGCTTTTCGCAGCCCGGGCCCGCCCACGGCCACGGGAAAATAGATCGTCTTGACGCGTTGGACCGGCCGAATGTGGCGGAGCAGCACCTGCGCGCGAAACCGGTCTTGGATCAGGAGCGCGCCGATCTTCGGCAGCATCGCTCGTTCGAAGTAGCGGAAGCTGCGCTCGGAGCGGCTGGATCGGAAATCGAGGTGCGTCTCGTCGCTGACCTCCAGGCTATATTCAATGACCTTCTCAAGTTCGTGGGGAAATAGCGTACAGGCCAGAAACAACGAGGGCGGATCGAAGGCAATCACCAAGTCGAAGGGCTCTCGGTCCGCGAGGATTCGGCGAGATTCTCGAACCTTGTACGGTGTGATGATTCCGCGCTTGGTCATCAACCGCAACCGGAATGCGACGGCTATGAGCTTACGCTCAATCCACGACGCTCGGCCGTTGACCAAGTGGCATGGGATGTTCCGACCGCGCACCTGCTCGATGAGGCTGCGGTACAGAGGCTCAGACTCCCCGTTAGCAGTATTGAGGACCTCGACATCGTGCCCGTGATCAGCCAGCAGGCCTGCCAACTGATGGAGGTGGATATGGAAGTCTCGCTCGCGAACCAGGAGGATGCGTTGTTTGGGCATGGCTAGGGTCGGCGACACAGGGTGCGGACCAGTTCTTTCAATCGAGGTCTCCCGTATGAGGACCGACGATGAGCTCCAAGCATGCTCTCCGTTCTCAACGAGCCATCTCAGCCACAAGACGAATGCGCTCCTGTAACTGATCCGCCAGATGTCGACTAAAGCTCGCCGTCAGGTGGTGAGAATCACTATAGAGGACGAACCCATCCCGATCGACCACACAAGGAGCTGTCGAGCAAATCGCATCCGTCATATCCAATGCCAAGCCGCCTGGGAAGGCAGCAAGTCTAGCCCTCTCAACTGCCAGTAACGCGTCTCCGCTCCCACCCGGGAGTTCGAAAGTGCACTCTCGGGATGAATCAGTACCGTGCCAAGCCGCCCGCGACAGACATATTGGAGCACTGAATGGGAGCGCTGGGGTGTCATGAATCAACACAACCGTTGGGGAGAGGCCGCGGAATGACGAGAGGGTTCGGCGAATCGAATCGTCCCATTCCGCCACTTGCCCGTTCGCGCCCTCGGCTATTCCTGGACGGACGCTGCTCGCCATGATGATGAGTCTCGGCCTCAACGTCTCGATTCGCTTTAGAGTCCGGGTCCTCCACTCGTCGCATTCGGTGTAACGCCGCTTGAGCCGGTCCAGGTAAACCGGGATCGCCACGGCGGGGCAGCCGGTTTTTGTCAAGGATATGAGCCGCCACCCTTCGCGCTCGCTCACCACTTCCAACGCCGGAAACCACTGGGCCGCATGAGAGTCTCCGAAGAGCACAGCAGTGACTGTCGATGACGTCCTCCCGAACGCGCACTCCCGATTATCGAGCTCGAAGACGGTGGCATGACAACCATTGACATAGATAATGGGTCTGTCGTTTCTTGCGGCCGCGAAGCGCTGTTGTGACTCGCTCGCGGCACCAGACCCGGCCGCAGCCCATGTGGCGAGGGCTAGGCTCGCCGCACAGGTCGAGAGCAAGACACCCGACGCAATAGATGCGTTCACTCGGCTCATGAGCACGCGACTGAATCGAACCGGGTTTTCGATCAGCACGACAGTGAGCCAGCTAAGACCGAAGACACCGGCGATGCCAAGGGCTCGGTCGACGGCGCTGGCGCCGTCAGCTGTGAGGCCCATAAATAGAAACGCCGGCCAATGCCAAAGATACAAGGCATACGAGAGGTCGCCCGTGCGTTGAAGGGGCTTCGCGCCGAGCCAGCGGCCGATTCCCAACGTCCGCACCTGGCGACCCGAAGCAATGACGAGACCCGCCCCGAGAACCGGAGCGATGGCGGCGAACCCAGGATAGCTCGTACGTTCCGAGAAGAGGCTCGCTGTGGCCACGATCAGGAGCAGACCCGCCCAGCCAGCCAGGCTAGCTGTCTTAGGTTTATCAGGTTTCGGGGTCCACAGAGCGATGCATCCTCCCCATCCGAACTCCCAAGCCCTCGTTGGCGCACTGAAGAACGCCCACGGCTGATTCAGATAAGTAACGGCCACGGATGACGCCAGAGACACCGCGCAAACACCAACCATGCAAATCAGCAGTCTCCTTCGGCGGAGTTCAGCCGGCCCCAACCTGGTTAGCGCGATGACGAGAAGCGGCCACACTGCGAAGAATTGCTCCTCAACCGAAAGTGACCAAGTATGCAGAAGGGGGTTGGCATCCGCGCGATCTGCCAGGTAGTCGGTTGACTGACGAGCGAACCAGATGTTGCTGACGTAGAGCGAGGCGAACAACGCCGACGATGCAATAGGGCCCAGTTCGAGAGGAGAATACAAGGCCCAGGCGATACCAAGGGTGGTGACGATGACGACCGTTGCCGCGGGTATCAGTCGCCGAATCCGACGAGCATAGAACGCCCCGATGGCGACGGTGCCGGTCTGCTCGACCTCTCGCAACAGTAGCCCTGTGATGAGGTAACCGGAAATGACATAGAACACGTCGACACCAACGTAGCCTCCTGGGATGAACGTGAATCCGGCGTGATAGAAGAGCACGAGCAGAACGGCCACCGCTCGGAGCCCTTGGATGTCAGGGCGATAGTGCTCGTTCACCATGTTCGCGGAGCCACTGAAAGCGTGCCAATTACCCGCACCAGCTCAGACAACAGACCCGCCAACTGATGCACATGAATCAGGGAGTCTCGCTCGCGAACCAGAAGGATGCGTGGCTTCACGGGCGGCGGCCCCTCAAGACTTCACAATCCGCAGGCACGCCACCGCCCGCGACGCGGCGGCTCGGTCGGGATCGACCACCACATCGG
>CAYHCW010000027.1:4334-12868 GCA_964355025.1 uncultured Gemmatimonas sp.
GCTTGCTCTTCTGACACCGCACGTGATCCAGGACATATGCATGATTCAACGTGGAACCGGCATCGAGGAGCGTCTCGTCCGACACGCCGAGGTGCGACAGGAGCCACGGGTACTCAACCGACCGCTCATCGATGCCAACGCCATGCCCGGGCGGCAATGTCACAGCGCTCTTGAACCTCTCCATCAGGTCCGGATTGGCCAGCACGCCGGCGATGAACTGTTCCTTGGCTTCGGCGTAGCCGGTGCTCCAGGGTATGGCACCGCCCTGCAGGTAGCGACGAATCTGTTCGCCTCGCCGACTCCCGGGGACTCGCGCGAGCATGAAACCCAGGCGACCCACCAGCGTTTTTACGAGCGACGTGATGGCAGCCATGGTTACGGTGTCGAGGTCCGGACACTGGTGGTCGAGCCGGCTCTCGCGCTCCAGGATGTCGGGACAAAGGCAATGCCATGATGGGAGTTCACGTTCGCCCCCGACATGAACTTGGGTCCTGAAGTGACGACAAAGCTCGCCGCGCTCCGCACCCAGTCGATGTCGGCGAGGCCCGCCGCGTCGGCCAGCCAGGGTTCGACCAGGTAGGTCCTTGGGTACAGAGCAAGCGACTCGATCCGCATTCGATACTCCACGGATCCCGCGGCTTTACCGAACTTCAGGCCGTAGTGAGATGAACGGCAATCCGCGACCAGGACGCCGGTATCCGTGACGATGTTCACGCCAAACGTCGGATCCTGCACTGCCGTCGAAAATTGAGCAGTGACGACTATGTTCAACGACTCGCCCATGCGAAAAAGGCTCTGCGCCGCACCCGTGTTGTCCTCGAAACGCACCCCGGTCACCCGCGCCTCGCCCGTGCCCGTCCTGAGGCAGGTGCTGAGATCCTCGACCACCGCGTGAGCCTCCCCCTTTTGCATGTAGGCACCGACGGCGTCCTCCACGCTGCCACTGAACGCCACCCCGCCGTGCGCCAGAACCATGGCCGTGCTGCAAAGGGACTGAATCGCTCCAAGGTTGTGGCTGACAAAGAGCACGGTGCGACCCTGGCTCCGGCTCACGTCCTTCATCGTCGCCAGGCACTTCTCCTGGAACAAAGCGTCCCCAACCGCCAACACCTCATCCACAATCAGGATGTCCGGCTCCAGGTGTGCCGCGACGGCGAACGCCAGTCTGACATACATGCCCGACGAGTAGCGTTTGACCGGCGTGTCGAGAAACGTTTCGACCTCCGCGAACGCCACGATCTCATCGAACTTCCTCTTGATCTCCAGCCGCGACATTCCCAGAATCGCGCCGTTCAGAAAGATGTTCTCGCGACCGGTCAGTTCCGGGTGAAAGCCGGTCCCCACCTCGAGCAGGCTGGCCACGTTCCCCGCCAGCTCAACCCGGCCAGTGGTGGGCTCGGTGATGCGGCTCAGGATCTTGAGCAACGTTGACTTCCCCGCACCGTTGCGGCCGATAATGCCCAACACCTCGCCCCGCTTGACCTCGAACGACACGTCCTTCAGCGCCCAGAAGTTCTCCACGGCCGTCGCATCGCCGGCCCGGCGCCGCAGGAAGCTCCGTGCCTTCTCCGCGATCACGTCACGCAGCGCCGTGTAGCGCTGCGGACGCTGATGGCGAATCTGGTATCTCTTGCCGAGGCGGTCCACCCGGATGACGACATCGCTCATAGGGATGCAGTTGGTCAGATCACGTCGGCGAAACTGCGTTCCATACGGCGGAAGTACCACACGCCGAGAAGCAGGGACATCACGGTGACGACGATGGACAGGACCACGGCGTCGTAATCAAGCGGCGTGCGGCCGCCAAGGACGGACCATCGGAACCCGTCGATAATGCCGACCAGCGGGTTGAGGGCATAGGCCAGACGCCAGCGGCCCAGCACATTCTCCGTGGTGAAGGCAATTGGCGAAACGAACAGTCCGAGCTGGACGACAAAAGGCACGACGTACCGGAAGTCGCGGTACTCAACATTGAGAGCCGCCAGGCCCAGACCCAATCCCACCGACAGACCGAACGTCAGCAGGACGAACAGGGGCAGAACCAGCAGTTGCCAGCCGGGCGCCACGCCGTACCAGAGCATCAGCACCGCGAGCATGCCCAGGGTGATTACGAAGTCGGCCAGGCTCGTGACCACCGCGGCGAACGGAATAATCAGGCGCGGAAAGTAGATCTTGGAAATGAGGTTGGCATTGCCAATCAAACTTCCAGATGACTCCAGGAGAGCGGCGGAGAAGAACTGCCAGGGCAGCACTGCGGCCATCACCAGGATGGGATCGGGCACCCGGCCGGGTTCGATCCCGACGAACCGTCGGAACGCCACAAACACCACCATCGTCAGGGCCGGCCGGATCAGCGCCCAGGCCACGCCGATGGCGGTCTGCTTGTAGCGCACGGCGAGGTCGCGCCAGGCAAGGAAATACATGAGTTCGCGATACCGCCAGAGATCCCCCCAGTAGTTCTTGGCCGCGCGGCCGGGCTCGATGATCACGGCCATCTAAAGCCAGCCTCGCGCGAAACAGTAGGCCCAGGCACCGGCGTTGTAGGCGCGAAAGATCGATTCGGAACGCAGCTTCCAATCCGGATCGCCGCGATCGAAGGGGATGTCGAGGCCAATCAGTTCGGCATCCATGCCCAGGGCGCCAAACATCCGCGCGGCGCGGGGGCCGTGCCATCGGTGCGTCACGAGCCGGAGGCGCCGACTGCCCAGGTCCGACATGGCCCGGATGCGCTCGGCGGCCCAACGGGTCGTATGACCGCCGGCTTCTGGAATCGCCACCCTGACCGATCCCGCCGGCACGCCCAGAGTTCGCGCCAGGGCGGCCATCGGCTCCGCCTCGCAGATCAGGATGACGCCCTGGCGTTTCTGCCAGCACGAGACGGCGCGCTCGACGATCGACGTCGTGATGCGGTTGAGCCCGGTCATGTGCGACAACTCTCCGATCAGCAGGGCCACGACCCACCGTTCCTCATCCGGCGGAGACGGCATCTTCTTCCCGCAGGTCGGCCTCGACCATCAGACGCACCAGTTCCTTGAACTTGACCTTCGGGTCGAAGCCAAAGGTCCGGCGCGCTTTGGCGATGTCGCCCACGAGCGGGCTGGTCTTGGTCGGTCGCATGAAGCGCTCGTCAGAAACGAGGTACTTGTCCGGGTCGAGCCCGACGATCGCAAAGGCTTCGTCCACCCATTCGCGGACGGAATGCGCCTCGCCGGTGGCGATCACGAAATCATCTGGCGCCGGCGCCTGCAGGATGGACCAGGCCGCCTCCATGAATTCGCGGGAGTAGCCCCAGTCGATCTTCGCACTGAGGTCGCCCAGCATCAGCGTCTGCTGCTTGCCGCGCGCAATCCGAGCCACCGCGCGGGTCACTTTCCGGGTCAAGTACTCGACGGTCCGCCGGGGCGACTCGTGGTTGTAAAGGATGGCCGTGGACGCAAAGATGCCAAACGCCTCCCGATAGTAGCGGGTCATGTGGTACGCGAGGATCTTCGAGCACGCGTAGGGACTCTGAGGATGGAACGGCGTCTCTTCGTTCTGGAGCACGGTGTCAGTGCGGCCGAACATGTTCGAGGTGCACGGCTGAAAGTAGCGAATCGAAGAATCGAGCTGCTTGATGATTTCCAGCAGCCTGCCCACCGCCGCACCCGTGATGTCGGCCGAGAACCCGACCATGTCGTAGCTCCACGAGACATGGTCCTGGTCCGCCTCGTTGTAGATCTCCTGCGGCTTGACCTGGCTGATGATGCGATAGAGCGACGTCGCGTCCGCCAGGTCACCTCGGCACAGAAAGAACCGCTGATTGAAGAGGCCGGGATCGTCAATCAGGTGCTGGATATTGCGGGTGTTGCCGGTCGCCGATCGGCGGACCATCCCGTGCACCTCGTAACCCTTCTCCAGCAGCACCTCCGCCAGATAGCTGCCATCCTGACCGGTGACCCCTAGGACCAGCGCCTTCTTCATCAGCCGACCACCCTGAACTCCGGCAGCGGGACGATGAACTTGCCGCCCTTGTCCCGCCACGCCTGCTCGCGCTTGTAGAACTCGTCGAAGAACGCCCAGGGCAGCACGAGAAAATAGTCGGGCTGGGCCTTGCGGGCCTCTTCTTCGGACACGATCGGAATCCACGATCCCACCGTGTACTTGCCCCATTTCTCCGGGCTCCGTTCGGCGGCGGCCGTGATCAAGCTGGCATCCAGTCCGTAGTACTGCAGGATGACATTCCCCTTCGTCGACGCGCCGTAGACATAGACCGTCTTGCCCTTCGCGACCTCGGCCTTGATGAAGGCCACGCACGCATCGCGGTTGCGGCGCAACCGCTCGGAGAACGCCGTCACGTCGTCAGGCGTCACACGCTCGGTGAAGGCGACTCCAGTGCCGCGGTATTGCCGCGCAAAAATCCGATAGCTGCCGCCGTTGACGTCGTTCTCCTCGATCCTGAACATCTCGAGGCCGTTCTTCTCAAAGAGGTATTTCAGCGACTCCAGCGAGTAGTACTCGAGATGCTCGTGACAGATGTTGCCCAGATCATTCTTCTCCAGCATTGGCGTGAGACACATCAACTGCGCGACAAACACCCCATCCTCCGCCAGCGCCCGCTGGGCGTCGCGGATGAACTGGTTGGGGTCTTCGAGGTCGTAGAACATGCCGATCGCCGTGACGACCTTGGCCTTCGGCAGTCCGAGTTCGGCGTAGCGTCCGTAGGTCCAGAAGTCGTGGATGACGTGGTCGGCCTTTTCGCGCAACTGCTCGACCAGGTTGTTGGCCGGTTCGCAGCCCACGCGCACGAGGCCCGGCACCTCATAGCTCGCCAGCAGCGTGCCGTCGTTGGCGCCGATGTCGAGCACCACATCGCCGGCCTGGAGCGACACCATCTGTTCGATCTCGGCCGTGATATTCCGGAGGGCCCGCCGCATGGTGTCCGTGACACCGGACCGGTACCAGTAGTGGCGCGCGTACAGCAGCTCCTGTGGCGCGGTATGCCGCAACTGCAGGAGCGAACAGTTCCGGCACGCCACGAGGTCGAGCGGGGCCTGCAGCCCCTGGCCGATCCGCTCCTTGGGTACGAAGTCGTTGATGTATTGATTGCCGACCGAAAATACGTCATGCAAATCGGCGGATCCGCACAGCCGGCAGGTGGTTCTGGTCGTCGTCTCCATGTGGTCCCCGCCCTCAGTTCAGCAAGAATCGCTTGCGTGCCGGCGCCGCAGGTCGGCCATCACCGTGGCCACGGCCGACACGACCTCGCCCACCTGGGCTTCGGTCAGCGTCAGCCCCGACGGCAGATAGAACCCCTGCCGCGCGATGCGCTCGCTCACCGGATAGGCTTCGCCAACAAACAAGCCCAGGTCGTGCGCCGCCGGCTGCTCGTGCAGGCCCAGAAAGAAGGGCCGCGTGCCAATCCCCCGTTCGGCCAGCGCTTTCTGCGCCGCTTCGGCTCCAAAGCCGCAGGCCTCGTCGATTTCGACACAGTACATCCAGTAGACACACTTGGCCCAGGGCTTCTCCACCTGAAATCGCAGACCCGGAATGCCGGCGAGCCGCTCGCGGTACACCGCGCCCAACCGGCGCTTGATGGCCACGAACTCCCCGACCCGTTCCACCTGCGCGACACCGAGCGCGGCCTGCAGATTCGTCATTCGAAAGTTGTAGCCCAGTTCGGTGTGAAAGAAGCGTCGCTCGGGGCGGAAACACAAGTTTCGGTACGACGCCGCCCGCGCGGCCATCGCCGCATCCGAAGTCAGCACCATGCCGCCTTCGCCGGTGTTGATGATCTTATTGGCGTAGAACGACCAGGCGCTGATGTGCCCGAGGGCACCACACCGCCGCCCCTTGTATTCCGCACCATGCACCTCGGCGGCGTCTTCGATAACGACGAGACCATGTTTCTGCGCCAATTCCAGCACCGGGTCCATGTCGACCGGATGGCCGTACATGTGCACCGGCATGATGGCTTTCGTCCGCGGCGTGACCCGAGATGCAATCTGGCTGACGTCCATGCCCCACGTGTCGGGGTCGACATCCACCAGCACGGGAACCGCGCCCAGCCGTAACGCGGCGACCAGGCACGACACGATTGTGAACGTCGGCATGATCACTTCGTCGCCCTTGCCGACGCCGGCAGCATAGAGCGCGGTTTCGAGCGCGGCGGTGCCGTTGCACACCGCGATGCCATGCGTCGCGCCGACGTAGTCCGCGAAGTTCCGCTCAAACATCTTCACGAACGGGCCGTCAGAGGACACCCACCCGGTATCGATGCACTGGATCAGCAGTTCTTTTTCGCGCCCGTTGAGCAGCGGCTCGTTGACCGGAATCATGGGGTGGGCGGCCTGCCCTCGAATCGGCCCTTGTCGGCGCCTTCGATGAACGGCCCGTTCTTGACCTCGACGATGGTGGCTTCCTCCAGCACGTCGATGCCGTGGCCCGCGCCGGCCAGCAGGATCAGGTCCCCGGCGCGCAACACGCGGCTCTCCACGTACTCTTGCTCGAGCGTGTAGAAGTCGATCCGAATCACGCCCTTCTTGAGGAAGAGCACCTCCTGCGTGCCGATCGTGTGTCTCTCGACCGGGTTATGCGTGTGCGGAACGACCCGGTAGCCGGCCGGACGGCGCATGTGTCCCATCTGCAGCGAAAAGTCGTTGGGCGACAGGAACTTGATGCCCTCGACGTCATAGCCGGCGCGGACGATGAGGGCGATGATCTGATCTTTCCACTGAATCGTTTCAATCATCTCGATGTGCCTTCCGATCAGACGTGGTGGCCGCGCTGGGTGCTGCTCCTATGGTAGGCCAGCCCGGCCGCGGCGCAGTTACCACATTGTCACGATCCTTCACGCAAGCAGCCGCTCCAGCACGGCGACAATGCGGGCAGCCGCATGGCCGTCCCATTTCTCCGGAATGGCTCCCGTCTTCCAGCGTCCGGCCATGACGCGCGCCAGCGCCGGCGCCAAGTGGGCGGGATCGGTGCCAATCAGTTCATTGGTCCCAACCGTCACCGTCTCGGGCCGCTCCGTGGTGTTACGCAGCGTGAGGCATGGCACGCCCAACACCGTCGTCTCTTCGGTGATGCCGCCAGAATCGGTAACGACGCACATCGCGTGCTTCACCAGATAGCCGAACTCGAGGTAACCCTGCGGTTCGACACAGTGAAGCCCCGGAATCGCGCGGTCGGGCGTGCTCAGGTGCTTGGCGGTGCGCGGGTGCACGGGAAACACCACGGGCCGGCCCGCGGCATGGTCGGCGATGGCTCGCAGCAGCCGCCGCAGTTCTGGCTCGCCGTCAACGTTGGCTGGGCGATGGAGCGTGACCACGCAGTAGCGGCCCGGTTCAAGGCCAAGCGCGTCCCAGAACGCCGGCGGGCGAAGCCGCGGCAGCTGCTTCAGCAGCGTATCGATCATCGTGTTGCCGACGAAGAAGATACAGTCGGTCGGAACGCCGCCGCGCCGCAGGTTATCGTTGGCAGTCTCGCTGGTCGTGAAAAACCAGCTGGTAACCGCATCGGTGACCACCCGGTTGACCTCCTCGGGCATCGCCCAGTCTCCTGAGCGCAGGCCGCCTTCGACGTGCGCCACGGGCACGCCGAGCTTGCGGGCGGTAATGGCACACGCCATGGTCGACGTGACGTCGCCCACGACGAGACACAGATCGCTCCGTTGGGCCAGCAGGACGCGTTCATATCCGACCATGATCGAACCCGCCTGCTCGGCCTGAGTGCCGGAACCCACGTCGAGATTGAGATCGGGCTCAGGAATCCCCAACTGCTCGAAGAAACTGTCGGACATCGCGCGGTCGTAATGCTGGCCAGTGTGGACGAGCCGATAGCGCAAGGAGCTGCCGGCCGCCGCGGCCGCGGTCAGCGCGTCGATGATCGGGGCGATCTTGATGAAGTTCGGCCGCGCGCCGACGATTAAGTCAATCGTCTTCATGAAGACCCCATTATGGTGTGATTGGCACGATCGGCCGCTAGAATGTCGTGGTGGAACGCCGGGGCCTGCGCCCGTTCTTGAAATGGGTTGGCGGCAAGCGGCAACTGCTGCCGGTCCTGCGCCGCTATTGCCCGCCGGCCCCCGGCGCGAACTTCGAGCCGTTCGTCGGCAGCGGCGCGGTGTTCTTCGACCTGCACGCGCACGGCCGCCTCGACGGCCGGCCCATCACGCTCAGTGACGACAACGCCGACCTGATCGGCGGCTACGCGCGCGTCGCAAATTCGCGGCCGGCGGTGATCGCCGCGCTCGAACGCCTGGCCGGCGGTCACGCGGGCGACGGCCGCGCGCATTACTTGCACGTGCACGACACGCGGCTCAACCCGCAACGCGCCGCGTGGCGCGCCACCGGCAGCCCCGTGCGGCCGCGCATCGTCAACCGCGCCTCCTGGAACAGGAGGTCGGCGATCCTGACCCAGCCGAACGTGCGGGTGCGGCACGCGGCGTTCGCGGGCCCAGGGCCGGGGACGGGCGCCGAACTCGTGGTGTCGAACATCCCACCCGTCCCGTGTTAACCTCGTCAGGACTCTCCGCGCGCGAAAGTGGCGGAACTGGC
>CAYHCW010000028.1:0-10061 GCA_964355025.1 uncultured Gemmatimonas sp.
ACGAGCAGGACGTGCGCGCGATGGGGCGCGACACCACGGGCGTGAAGGGCATCGCACTCGGCGAGGGCGACCGTGTGGTCGGCATGGTGGTGGTGAAGCGCGAGGCCTGCCTGCTGGTGGTCACCGAGCAGGGGCTGGGCAAGCTCACCAACATCGACGAGTACCGGGTGCAGGGTCGTGGCGGCAAGGGAATCCTCACCGTCAAGCGGACTGAGCGCACGGGTGATGTGGTGGGCCTTCTGGAAGTGCTCCCCGAAGACGAGATGATGCTTATCACCCGCGGCGGCCAGACGCTGCGTTGCGCGGTGAAGGACATCCGCGAGACCGGGCGTGTGGCCCAGGGTGTGCGCCTGAAGAACCTCGACATGGGCGACGTGGTGGCCGCCGTGGCTCGCCTCGTCATCGAGGACAAGGCGCTCGGCGATGGAGAGGAGGGTGAGGAGGTTGGCGCCGAGCCGCAGATGGAGCTGACTGAGGGCGGCGAGGAAGAGTAGAACGCGAAGGGCGCCCTGATCAGGGCGCCCTGCTCGTATCGTGCCTGCGGGCGACGCCTGCTCGCTGTGAGGATGCGCCTCCCGCCCCCCACCCTAGCCACCACGCCCCACCCCGGCGATAATCACGCTATGACCTCCCCGACTCGCGCCCGCCGCGGCTTCACCCTTATAGAAATCCTGGTCGTCATTGTCGTTCTTGCGGTGCTCGCCACGCTCGTGGCCCCAAACGTCTTTCGACACGTCGGCGCAGCCCGCGAGACCACCGCCAAGTCGCAGATCGAGATGTTCGGCGCGGCCCTCGACGCGTATCGCCTCGACAACGGACGCTACCCGTCCACCGAACAGGGCATCGCCGCCCTCTGGCAGGCCCCCGCGCTCGAACCGCGCGCCGCCAACTGGCGCGGCCCGTACCTGCGCAAGCAGCCGCCGCTCGACCCGTGGGGCGCCGCCTACCAATACCGCGCCCCAGGCACGCAGAGCGGCTCGGGCTACGACCTGCTCTCCCTCGGCGCCGACGGCAAGCCGGGCGGCGACGGCGAGGCGGCCGACATCACGAGCTGGAAGTAACACCGCCGCCCCCCGCGCGTCCCCCTCCATATGCCGGGCTTCGAGTTCCGCACCATCACTGCCGCCGGCCGTCGCGAGCGCGCCGCCGCCGTGGCTGCCGACGCCACCACGCTGCGGCTTGATCTCGAAGCCCGCGGGCTCACGGTGCTCGACATTCGAGAGAGCGATCCGGCCAACGGTGCGCGCGGCCGGCGCATTTCGCACGCGGCCCTCGAAGACGCGATGCGCGCCCTCGCCGCACTTCTCCCGGCCGGCCTCCCGCTCGCCCGTTCCCTCGACGCGGCCGCGTCCACCGCGCCGCCAGCACTCGCCGAGCGCCTGCTCGATGTGCGTGCACGCGTGGAACGCGGCGAACCGCTGGCTGCGGCCTTCGCCGCGCACGGCGACGTGCTGTCACCAGCCGCCATCGGCGTCATTCGCGCCGGCGAACGCGCCGGCGACCTCGACGCGGCCTTCGCGCGGCTGGCCGACCAGCTGGAACGCCAGGGGGCCCTGCGCGCGCGGCTGATCTCGGCGGCCATTTACCCCGCGCTCCTCACCGTCGCCGGCGGTGCCGCGGTATTGGTGCTGCTGCTCTTTGTGCTGCCGCGCTTTGCCGACATGCTCGGCGGCACCGGCGCGCGCCTCCCCACGTCC
The DNA here is from genome assembly GCA_964355025.1 of uncultured Gemmatimonas sp. Classification (GTDB taxonomy): domain Bacteria; phylum Gemmatimonadota; class Gemmatimonadetes; order Gemmatimonadales; family Gemmatimonadaceae; genus PNKL01. The sequence goes on from CAYHCW010000028.1 coordinate 1,698, forward strand.
ACGGCGCTGCTGCTCGCCGCGTCGTCGTCGGCCCAGCGCAACTGGTGGGTGTTCCCGATTGCGGGGGTGTCGCTGCTGATGTTGGGGGCGTGGCTGCGTGTCACCAGCGAGGGGCGTCGCGCATGGGCGCGCGCGCTTCTGGCCCTGCCGGTCGTGCGCACGTTTCGCCGCGAACTGCTGGCCGCCGAGTCGGCGCGACTGCTGGCCGTGCTGCTGCGCGGCGGGGCGTCACTGCTCTCCGCGCTCGACGATGCGGCGGCGTCGATGAGCGATCCCCTGGCGCGCGAGGCGCTGGTGCGCGTCCGCGAGCGCGTGCGCGCCGGCTCTCCGTTGCACTCGGCGTTGGGCGCCGAGCCGGTGTTTCCGCCACTGCTGGCGTCGCTCGTCGCCACCGGCGAAGAAGCGGGACGTGTGCAGGATTTCCTCGAGCGCAGTGCGCAGCTGTTCGAGCAGCGCACCGAACGCGGCGCGCAGCGCCTGGTGGCGCTCGCCGAACCGGCGATGATCATCGGCTTCGGCGTCGTGGTGGGCTTCGTGGCACTCTCGTTGCTGCAGGCCATCTACGGCATCAACCCGGCGTCGCTGCGATGACGCGCGCGCCGCGGGGCTTCACGCTCGTCGAGGTGATTGTCGTGCTCGTGATCCTGGCGGCCACCGCCGCGGTGGCGGCGCCGGCATTCAGCGCGGCCAGCCGGCGCGGCACGGTGGACGAGGCGGCGTCCACCGTGATGCGCGTGTTCGAGCGCGCCCGCGCGCAGGCACTCACGCGCGGCGCGGCGGTCACGCTGATCATCGACCCCTCGACGTTGCGGGTGTGGCAGGAGCGGCCGGATACGACGTTCGTGCTGTCTTTGCCGGGGGAGTGCACTCTGCGCGCCGAGGTGTCGCGCGCGAGGGTCGCATTCCGCGCCGACGGCACGGCGGCCAGCGACGTGCTGACGCTGCGTTGTGGTGCAGCGGATGTGGCAATCTCCGCCGACGCGCTCAATGGCGCGGTGCGCACTCAGGGGGCGCGTTGAGACGCGCGGGCTTCACGCTGCTCGAGGCGGTGGTTGCGCTGGCCATTGTCGGCATCGTGGGCATCGGCGCGCTGGAGGCGTATGCGGCCGAGGCGCGCGCGGCCACGAAGGCGCGCGAGTCGGCGCCGGCGGTGGCGATTGCCCGAGAACGCTTGGCGCGCCTGCAGCTGCTCGACGCGCACACGCTGCGCACGCTCCCCGAGTCACTTGCGCGAGGACGATGGGAGGCGAGTTCTGTACCATATGAGTGGGCTGCGCGGGCGCGGCCGGTGTCCGGCGAACCGGACCTCTATGAGGTGGGCGTCGAAGTCCACTGGCCCAACGGAGCCTACACGCTGCGCGGCCGAAGCTATCGCCCGCCGGTGATGGCACGCGGCATTGGGGCACAGCTGTGAGGCGCGCGCACTCGCGCTCGGGGATGACGCTCCTCGAACTGGTGGTGGCGCTCGCGGTGGGCGGCATGGCGCTCGCTGCCGGTGGCGCGGCCTTTGCCTTCCTCGGCGACCGCCGCGCGGCGCTGACCGCCGAAGCCGATCGCGACGGACGCGCGCTGTCGGCGCGGCGCGCGCTCGAAGGCTGGTTCTCCGAGGTGCGGTTTGCCCCCGATGGGCAGGGTGTAGCGTTCCGCGGCATCGATGGCACCCGGCGCGCGCACGAACGGGAACTGGCCGACGATGAAGTGAGCTTCGTCACCACCGCGCCAACGCCGCTCGGCGACGACGCGACGCTCGTGCGCCTGTTCGTCGCGCGCGAGGCGGGGAGCGACACGGGCGCGCTGGTGGCCGAGTTCCGCGATGCTCGCGCGGGCGCGACGCGACGGGTGACGATCGCCGAGGGCGTGGCCGGCTTCGACGCGCGCTTCTACACGCAGGCCTTCGGGCGCACGGAGTGGATAGACAGCTGGGCGTCGGCGACGCTGCTCCCCGGCGCGGTGGAGTTGCGGCTGGCTGCCGCGGCGGGCGACTCGCTGCCCGCGGCACTGCGACTGCCGATCACCATCCCGTTCGCGAACGGCCGATGACAACGCGCCGCGGATTCGCGTTGATGGCCAGCGTCTGGCTGATGGTGGCCATTGCCGCGGTGGCGTTCGAGGTGTCGTGGCTCACGCGCGTGCGACGACTGGCGGCCGCCAATGTGCTGGAGGACACGCAGGCCCGCGCCGCCGCAGAGTCCGGGCTTGAGCATGCGCGCGCGCGGCTGGCACGCGCGCTCGGAGCTCCCGGCGCGATGGACGCTGCCGCTCTGACAGACCCGTGGCGATTCGCCGTCGGGGCGAGCGACACGGTGACGCTCGAGAACGTGCGTTACGTGTTTAGCGTCACCGATGACGGCGCGACACTCGACGTGAATCGGGCCGGCGAAGACGACCTGCAACGGTTGTTCGTGGCGTGCGGCGCCGACGACGCGCTGGCGTCGCGCACGGCACAGCGCATTGCCGACTGGCGAGACCTCGACACGCACCGGCGCGCGCAGGGTGCGGAGAGCGCCGAGTATCTGGCGGCCGGTGTGCGCGACCTGCCGCGCGACGGAGACGTGCAGCGCGTTGGCGAACTCGACGGGGTGCTGGAAATGCCCGAGGTGCCGTGGCGCTGTGCCCGAAGGGTGTTGTCTGTGGGCGGGGTGGGGCAGGTGAACGTGAACACCGCCCCGCGCGAGGTCTTGCGCGCTTTGCCGGGTATGAGCGAGGCCGGGGCGGAGGCGCTGCTGGCGTCTCGACGGGATGGTGCGCGCATCGGCAACTTTGTGGAGTTCGCCGAACGCATTCCGCCGGCGCTGCGCGAGGGCGTGATGCGCGCATCGGACCGGCTGCTGCCGCGCTTGTCGTACGACACGTATGCCGTGCGCGTGCACAGCGAGGGCTGGGTGCAGGGAAGCCCGGTGCGGGTAAGCGCAGAGGCATTGATGGTACGGGGAGGAGGTACGGTCTTCGTGCAATGGCGGGAGTTCCGTTGAAGTCGGCGCGCATCGTGTCCATTGCCCTCGGGTCCGGCCGCGGCGTTGCGGCGTGGTGGCCGTCGGGGGGCGGGCCCACCGAGGCGCACACGCTGGCGTTCACGTTCGATGCCGACGCGCTGGCGGCGGGCGACTTTCGCGCGCTGGACGAGGCGCTCGCGGCGCTGCGGCGTGCGGTTGGGCACGGCAGCCTCGCCGTGCACGTGGCGCTCGCGTCGCCGTGGACGTCGCCGCGCGTGGTGGCGATGCCGCCCGTGCGCGACGATGAGGCGCGCGCCGTGCTGGAGCGCGACGCCGCGCGGCACTTTCCGGCGTTGCGCGCCGAGCCGGTGATGGGTGTGCGGGCGATCGCGCGGACGCGCGGTGCTCCCGGGGCCTGGCTTGCGGCCGACGCGGACGGCGTGGTGCTCGACGCCATCGCCCGCGCCGTGCGGGGTGCGGCCTGGTCACTCGCACGCGTGACCTCGGCGGTGGGCGCGTGGGCGCACGCGAGTGGCGAGGCGAGCGGACGGGTATTCGTCGTTGGTGACGAAGCGACCGTGATCCACGCGCGCCGTGGCCTGGTGGAGCGCTTGCGTCGCTGTCGGGTGGTTGATCTGGGCGTCGCCGTATCGGGCGCTGCCGAGGGGTTGGAGATCGCGGCTCGCCACGCGCCGTGGAGCGCCGAGGGCGAGCTGGTGCATCCGTCGGTGCGTGCCGCCCGGCGCGACGTCACCGTACGCATCGCGCGGCAACTCGTGACGGCCGGCGTGGGCGCGCTGGTGCTGGCGGCGGCGCTGCAGTGGTGGGGCGTGCGGCGCGAGGCGACGCTGCTGGCCGCCGATCGCGCCGCATTGCGCCCGTCAATTGTCGGCGTGCTCGCGCAGCGCGATTCGCTCACCGCGCTGGATGACGCGATTGGCGCGCTCGCCCGCGCGGACCGTGACGCGCCGCGATGGAGCGAACGGTTGTGGGCATTGTCGGCGGCGCTGCCCGCGGATGCGTGGTTCACGTCGGTGCGCGGCGCCGGCGACTCGGTGCAGGTGGAGGGGCGCGCCGTGAGCGCGGCCCCGGTGTTCGAGGCGCTGCGCGGCGCGCGGGGAGTGGAAAGCGTGCGCGCCACCGCGCCGATCACCGTCAACGACGGCACCGGCGGCACGCGCGAGGCCTTCAGCGTGGTGGTGCGCTTTGGTGCATCGCCGGGAACGGCGCCGTGAGCGCGCCGATCGGTGCTGCGCCGAGGGGCGCGATGATACGCGCGCGCGACCGGCGCGCGCTCTGGATCGGCGCGCTCATCGTGATGCCCGTGCTGCTCTGGCGCGTGGCAGTGGTGCCGTATCGCGCCGCGCTTGCGCAGGGAGAGGAGCGCGCCACATCGGCGCGCGAATTGTTGTCGCGCGAGAAGGCGCTGCTGCGCGATGCCCCGCGCCTGCCGGAGATGGCGAAGGCCGCCGCAACGCGCGCTGAGGATGAATCATCGCGCCTGTTTGGCGGCGCCGACACCGTGGCCGCCACCGCCGCGCTGGCAAGCTGGGTGCGCAACGCGGCCGTGGGCGCCGGCCTGCGCGCACCGCAGACAAGTGCCGCCGCCGTGGACATCGTGACGGGCGGCGTGGAGTCGGTGGGTGTGGATATGCGTGCCGAAGGGTCGTTTGCCGCCGTCGCCACGTGGATCGGGTTGATGGAGACCGGCGAGCGACTGCTGCGGGTGGAGCGCCTCGAACTGGCCGCGACCGGCGCCACCGACGGCACGGTCTCGCTGAGTGCGCGCGTGCTCGGCTACACCGCTCCCTTTGCAACGGCGAAACGCGGGCGGCGGCGATGACGTGGAGCCCGCTCCGCGACGCTATCGTGCGCGCGTCGCTGCTGTTTGCGGTGGTCGGTGCGGGCGTGGCCGTGACTGCCGGCCTGCGCGCGCTGCAATACCACCCAGTGGCCCCGGCCCTTGGATCATTACGCGCCTCCACAGACGGCGGCACGACGCACGCCGCGAGCATTCCGCTCGATCGGCTGGTGGAGCTGGCGCCGTTCAGTCCGACGCGAACCACCGCGCCCGAGGTTGATGCTGCCGGGGCGCCGCCGACTGCGCCGCAGGGTGCGATGCGTCTCATCGGCACCGTGACGGGTGGAGATTCACCATTCGCCGTGTGCCAGTGGGGCGCCGAGCGACCGCGCATGCTGCACGTCGGCGACACGCTGGGCGGGTGGGCGCTGCAACGGGTAAGCCCCGGTGCGGCCACGTTCATTGACGCCGCGCGCGCGCGGCACGAGTTTCGCATTTCACCCCCGGGGAACTGACGTGACCACGCCCCTTCGCATCGCCGTGCTTTGCCTGGCTCTTGGCGTGCGCCAGTTGTCGGCGCAGGTGCCGGTGCGCACCACCGAGGCCGGCATCACGGTGGATTTCCAGGACGCCGAGCTGCGCGTGGTGCTCGCCGCGCTCGCCGAGGCGGGCAAGCTGAACGTGACGTTCGGCGATCTGCCCGAGCGCCGCGTGACCCTGCGCTTGCGCGAACCAGTGCCGCGCGCCGACGTGCTGCCATTGCTCCGCAGCTTCGCGCAGGCCAACGGCCTGCGCGTGGAAGGGGACGGGAGCCTGCTGCGCATCGTCGTGGTCGACACGCGACCGGGCGGCGCGGGCGGCACCGCCGAGTTGGCAGGCGTCGAGCCGGGCGACGTGCGGCTCTATGTGTATCGCCTCAAGCACGTGCGCGCAGCCAAGCTCGCGGCCACGCTGCAGGCCATCTTTGGCGGTCAACGCGCAGCGACGCCGGCGGCCGGGCTCAGCACGCAATCGCTCTCGGCGCGACTCCAGGCGGAGCGACTCACCATCCTTGCGCCCGACACGGCGCAGCGCGGCGCGACGGGCGCCACCACCGCCGAACCGGGTATGCGCGCCGATCTCAAGGGGCCCGTGCAGGTGGTGCCCGATGAGACCACCAACTCGCTGCTCGTGCGCGCACTGCCCGCTGACTGGGCGGTGGTGCAGGACGCCGTGGTCGCGATGGACTTGCGCCCGTTGCAGGTGCTCATCGAGGTGCTGGTGGCCGAGGTGCGCCAGTCGCGCGACCTCGACGTGCAGGTGACGGGCGCCGCAGTCAAGGCGACTGACGATGCCACACGCACGCAGGGATCGCTGGGCGGCGCCGAGGCGTCCACCTCCTCGTTCCTCCTGCGCCTCGCACGCGGCGGCACCATCAGCAGCGACGTGGCGCTCTCGGCCCTGGCCACGCGCGGCGACGTGCGCGTGCTGTCGCGCCCGCTGCTGCTCGCCCAGAACAACCTCGAGGCGAAGATCCTCGTGGGAAGCCAGCGGCCGTTCGTGCAGGTGTTCCGCTCGCTCCCCACCGACGCCGGCGTGCGCGACCAGGTGGTGCAGTACCGCGACGTCGGCACGTCGCTGGCCATTCTGCCGACCATCAACCCCGACGGCTACGTGTCGCTGCAGGTGTCGCAGGAAGTGAGCTCGGCCACGGCCGAGACGCAGTTCGGCGCGCCGGTGATCAGTACGCGCGAGGCGAGTACGCACCTGTTCGTGAAGGACGGCCAGACGGCCGTGCTCGGCGGGCTGGTGGATCGACAGACCGAGAAGACGCGCACCGGCATTCCGTGGCTGAGTGGGCTGCCGTGGATCGGCGGGGTGTTTGGCAGCACGCGATCGACGACGACCAACAGCGAGCTGTTCCTGTTCCTCACGCCGCACATCGTGGCCAGCGACGACGACCTCGAACGCATCAAGGGCGCAGTGGAACGGACGTCCACGCGTCCAGACTCGGCGTCGGCCAACCCGCCGGTGGTGCCACCGGCCGTGCCGCGCAAGCCGCCGCGCTGATGGAACGCACGCAACCCGCCGCGCCGATGGACCTCGCCGCGCTCGCATCGGTGTCGCCCAGGCTCTCGGCACCGTTTCTCGAGCACTACGGCCTGCTGCCGATCGACCTTGACCGTGGCACGCTGCGCGTGGCGTCGTGGCACGACACGCCCGACGCGCAGGCGCTCGATGACCTCGCGCTGTTGTGCGACGCGCGCGTGGCGGTGGAGTTCGGTGACGAGCCGGCGCTGCGCGCGGCGATCCACCGTGTGTACGGCAGCGAGAGTACGGCGCAGGGCGTCATCGATTCGCTGGGGGGCGACGGCGCAGCGGACACCGTGTTCGTGGGGCGTGCGCTCGACGACCTGGTGACGCAGGCCAACGAGGCGCCGGTGGTGCGCCTCGTCAACCTGCTGCTGCTGGAGGCGCTGCAGGCCCGCGCGTCGGACGTGCACCTCGAGGCGTACGCCGGTCGTCTGCGCGTGCGCTACCGCGTGGATGGCGTGCTGCAGGAGGCGCCATCACCGCCGCCGGCGCTGGCCGCGGCCGTGGTGAGCCGGCTGAAGATCATGGCCGAGCTCGACATTGCCGAGCGGCGCGTGCCGCAGGACGGGCGCATTCGACTGCGGCTGCAGGAGCGCCCCGTCGATGTGCGCGTCTCCACCGTGCCGACGCTGCACGGCGAAAGCGTCGTGCTGCGCCTGCTCGACAAGGCGCGTGGGCGCATCGAGCTGGCTGGGCTCGGCATGGCCGACGATACGCTTGCACGTTTTCGCGCCGCCATCACGCGTCCGCACGGCATCGTGCTGGCCACTGGGCCCACGGGGAGCGGCAAGACGACGACGTTGTATGCGGCGGTGGACGTGCTGCGCACCGGGCGCGAGAAGATCCTCACCGTGGAAGACCCGGTGGAGTACGAGCTGGCCGGCGTGCCGCAGGTGCCGGTGCACGAGAAGTCCGGGGTGACGTTCGCGTCGGCGCTGCGCGCGCTGCTGCGGCAGGACCCCGACGTGATGCTCGTGGGGGAGATTCGCGACGGCGAGACGGCGGCGATTGCGACGCAGGCGGCGCTGACCGGACACATGGTGCTGTCCACGCTGCACACGAACGATGCCGCGGGCGCGCTCACACGGCTGCGCGAGCTGGGCATCGAGGCGTACCTCGTGGCGAGCACGGTGGAGGCGGTGCTGGCGCAGCGGCTCGTGCGCGTCGCCTGCGCTGTGTGCGGTCAACGCGTGGCCACCGACGAGGCCTCGCTGGTGGCGCTTGGCGCCTCGCGCACGGAACTTCCCGAGGTCACCCGAGGGCGCGGATGCGACGAATGCCGCGGAAGCGGCTATCGCGGCCGCGTGGGGATCTACGAGTTGCTGGTGATGGACGAGTCGTTGCGAAAGGCACTGCTCTCGGGCGCCGATGCGTCGGAGCTGCGTCGGCTGGCGCTCGCCGGCGGCATGCGGTCGCTGCGTGATGACGGCCGCCGCCTCGTGACTGCCGGGATCACGACACCCGAGGAAGTGGAGCGGGTGACCTCGGCCTGACGGGATGTGACGGTTTTCGCCACAATGTGACGGCAATTGAAACGCATGTGGGGTAGGTCACAGT
>CAYHCW010000028.1:10161-12863 GCA_964355025.1 uncultured Gemmatimonas sp.
GACCGCCGCGCGCTGTTGAGTGCCGGCATCGCGGCCATCGCGGCCGTCATTCTGCCACGTTCGGCCCGCGCCCAGCAGGGTCGGCGCGCCACCGTGCGGCCGGGGGCCAAGCTGTCGGCCGCGGCGCGCAAGCGCCTGTTCACCGAGATGCCGGCGGCGGGTCCGCAGCTTCCGGCCGGCGCGGCCATCACCGGCTCCGACAACTGGACCCGCTCGGCGCTGCGCGTCGCGCGCCGCATCACCTTTGGACTCAACGCCGCCGAGACGCAGCGTGCCATCAAGCTCGGCTACAAGAGCTACCTCGAATACCAGCTCAACTATCAGGCGCTGGACAACTCGGTGGTCGAGGGTGTGGTGGCCGTCAACTGGCCGCTGACTGCGCAGCCGTCCTCGGCGCTCGTGCAGGCCAACCAGGGGACGCTGTACAACCAGCTGACCGACGCGATGATCTACCGGCAGGCCAACTCGCCTCGCCAGCTCTACGAGCGCATGGTCGAGTTCTGGAACGATCACTTCACCATCTACTTCCAGAAGGTCGGCTACCTGCACCTCGCCGACCACCGCGACGTCATTCGCGCCAACGCCCTCGGCAACTTTGGCACGCTGCTGAAGGCCAGCGCGCACAGCCCGGCGATGCTCGCGTACCTCGACAACAACGTCAACCGCAACGGCTCACCCAACGAGAACTACGCGCGCGAGATCATGGAACTGCACTCGCTCGGCGTTGATGGCGGCTACACGCAGACCGACGTGGCGCAGCTTGCCCGATGCCTCACCGGGTGGACGCTGAACGCGCAGGGGGCATTCACCTTCAGCGCCGGGCAGCACGACTTCGGCGCCAAGACGGTGCTGGGCGTCAGCATACCGGCGCGCGCCACCAACAGCGGGCTCGGCCAGCAGGACATGGAGCAGATGCTCGACGTCCTGATTGCCCACCCCAACACGGCAACGTTCATCGCCAAGAAGCTGCTGCTGTTCTTCCTGCGTCCCGACCCGTCGGTGGCGCAGATTGCAGCCGTGGCCAACGCGTACACCAGGACTGGCGGCGACATCAAGGCGATGCTGCGCGTGGTCTTCACGGAGAGCTGGCAGGTGGCGGCGCCAGCCAAGTTCAAGCGACCGCACCATCTCATGATTTCGGCGCTGCGGGGCAGTGGCGCGGTGATCGCGCCGGCGAGCACGACGCTCAGCAACCTGCGTGGCCTGCTGAACGCCATGGGGCACGTGCCGTTCGACTGGGAGACGCCCGACGGGTACCCCGACCGCGTGGAGTACTGGTCGGGGAACATCCTGCCGCGCTGGAACGCGATGACGTCCGTCTCGAACGCGACGACGGGCCAGTACGCGGTGGCCGACACCAACTTCACCAAGTTCGGATCCACGGCCGCGGCGATCATCGACACCATCGACGCGATGGCGTTTGGCAACGAGATGAGCCAGCGCACGCGCGACGAACTGACGACCTACCTGAGCGGCGGCACCATCACCGCGACGCGCATTCGCGAGACACTGTCGCTGGCCATGTCGTCGAGCGCCTTCCAGTGGTACTGAGCCCAGCCCCCCGGAGCCTGCAATGAGCGAGAGCGACCTCGAACACGACGACTGCGGCTGCACGGAGTACAACGCGCTGTCGCGCCGGGCGTTCGTGATGCACACGGCGGGTGCGGCGGTGCTGGGTGCGGTGGCGCCATCGTGGCTGCCGCGCGTGGTGCTGGCGCAGACGGCGGGCACGCGCGACATCATCGTCCACGTGTTCATGCGCGGCGGCGCCGACGGCCTGTCGCTGTGCGTGCCGTGGGGCGACCCCAACTACTACACGTCACGCTCGACGATCGCGATTCCGCGCCCTGACGCCACCGGCACGCTCAAGGCGACCGCGCTCGACGCCAGCATGTGGGGCTTTGCGCCCGCCATGCTTGGCCTGCTCCCGGCGTACCAGGCCAACCAGTTGCTGGTCATTCAGGGCGCCGGGCTTTCGTACAACTCGCGCTCGCACTTCGACGCGCAGCGATTCATCGAGGTGGGCAAGGCGGCCGATCCGTCCATCAGCACGGGGTGGCTGGGACGCCACCTCGCCACGGTGCCGCCGCTCAGTACGGCGGCGACGCTGCGCGCGCTCTCCATTTCGCAGGGACTCCCCAACTTGCTCGAGGGCGCGCCCAAGACGCTGCCGATTCCGGATCCCGCCAACTACGTGCTCAGCGGGAGTGCCGCGACGCGCGCCAGCCGGCAGAGCTGGCTCACCGGGGACTACTCGCTGGCCGACGAGCCCGTGCGGAGCGCGGCGCTCGACGCGGCGGCCACGCTCACACTGCTGGCGTCGCTGAACATCAGCACCTACGCGCCGTCCAACGGCGCTGTGTACCCCAACAGCGGCTTCGGGCGCGGCATGCGCTCGGCGGCGGCGCTCATCAAGGCCAACGTCGGGGTGGAGGCCATCCAGGTGGACATCGGCGGCTGGGACACGCACCAGACGCAGAATCCGCTGAACGGCCTGATGGCGACGTCAATGACCGACTTTGCCAACGGCATCGGCGCCTTCTGGGCCGATGTGCTGCAGGGCAACGGCACCTACAACGTGACGCTGGTGGCCATGTCGGAGTTCGGACGCAACGTGCGCGAGAACGGTTCGGCGGGCACCGACCACGGGCGCGGCAGCTGCATGTTCGTGATGGGCAAGCAGATTGCCGGCGGACGCGTGT
>CAYHCW010000029.1:0-12819 GCA_964355025.1 uncultured Gemmatimonas sp.
ACGAGATCCTGCTGAGCGAGTCGCAGGAGCGCATGCTCGTGGTGGCGATCAAGGGGCGTGAGGACGAGGTGAAGAAGATCCTCTTCAAGTGGGACCTCACCGCCGAAGTAATCGGCGAAGTCATCGCCGAGCCGGTGTACCGCGTCACCGAGGGCGACCACGTGGTCGCCGAGTTCCCCGGCGTGCGCCTCGTCACCGACTGTCCGCAATACCACCCCGAGGCGCGTGAGGGCGACGAGGCCGTGGCCCGCCGCACTCGTGACGTGCACCTCGTGGCGGAGAAGCCCGAGGAGCAGGACCCGGCGTGGACGCTCGAGCGCCTGCTCGAAGCGCCGACCATCACGAGCAAGCGGTGGATCACCCGCCAGTACGACTCGACCGTGCGCACCAGCACCGTGATGGGCCCGGGCGACGGCGATGCGGCCGTGATCCGCGTGCGCGGCACCAACAAGGCCATCGCCGTCAAGACCGACTGCAACGGCCGCTACGTCTACCTCGACCCGCGCGTCGGTGGCCGCATTGCCGTGGCCGAAGCGGCGCGCAACGTGGCCTGCGTCGGCGCGCGCCCCATGGCCATCACCAACTGCCTGAACTTCGGCAATCCAAAGAAGCCAGACGTCTTCTTCCAGTTTCGCGAGGCGGTCTTCGGCATGGGCGACGCCTGCCGCGCACTGGGCACGCCGGTCACCGGCGGCAACGTGTCGCTGTATAACGAGAACCCGCAGGGCGCGGTGTATCCGACGCCGGTCATCGGCATGGTCGGCCTGATCGACGACGTGCGCCACGTCACCCGCTCGTCATTCACCACCGAGGGGCACGCCATCGTGCTGCTCGGGGAGAACACGAATGAGCTGGGCGGCAGCGAGTATCTCGCGTGGATCCACGGCGTGGTGGCTGGCGCGCCGCCGGCCTGCGACCTCGACGGCGAGAAGCGGCTCATCGAGGCGCTGCTCGAGGGCATCGGCAGCTCGCACGTGGCCTCGGCGCACGACTGTTCGGAGGGCGGGCTGGCGGTGGCGCTCGCCGAGTGCTGCATCGGCAACGAGCGGCACCCGTTCGGCGCGCAGGTGGACCTGTCGCCGTGGACATCACTGCCGCTTCGCGCGCTGCTGTTCGGCGAGGCCCAGGGGCGCGTGGTGGTCTCGACGGGCAATGCCGGCGCGGTTCTCGCCATCGCCGCGCGCCACGGCGTGCCGGCGCGCGCACTCGGCACGGTGCGCAGCGCGAGCGCGGGACTCGTCGTCACGGTGGGGCACCGCGTGATCCGCGCGGAGAGCGCGGCGCTGGCGACCGCCTTCCACGCGTCCCTCCCGCGCGCGATGAAGCGGGCCGCGGCCGACGTGGTGGACCGCGACCCCGCCCTCGCCGGAGGAGCGCGCTGATGTGCGGCATCTTCGGCATTTCCGGGCACGCGGACGCGGCCAACATCACGCACCTCGGGCTGTACTCGCTGCAGCACCGCGGGCAGGAGTCCGCCGGCATCGTCTCGGTGGACGACGACGGCACCGCGCAGGCCGTGCGCAAGATGGGCCTGGTCTCCGACGGGTTCGACGACGACGGCGTGGCCGCCCTGCACGGCCGCACGGCCATCGGGCACACGCGCTATTCCACTGCCGGCACGAGCTCCATCGAGAACGCGCAGCCCGTGTTCGTGCGCTTTCGCGGCGGGCACATTGCGCTCGCCCACAACGGCAACCTCACCAACGCCGTGCAGTTGCGCAGCGCGCTCGAGGCCGACGGATCGATCTTCGCGTCGAGCATGGACAGCGAGGTCATCGTGCATCGCATCGCGAAGTCCCGCGCCGCGCGTCCCGAAGAGCAGCTGGCCGAGGCGCTGGCCGGCGTCGAAGGCGCGTTCTCACTCGTCGTGGTGATCGGCAAGACGCTGGTCGCGGCCCGCGACCCCAATGGCTGGCGCCCGCTGGTGATGGGCCGGCTCGGCGACGCCTGGGTGTTCGCGAGCGAGACCTGCGCGCTCGACATCGTGGGCGCCACGGTGGAACGCGACATCCTGCCCGGCGAGATCGTCGCCATCGACGAGCACGGCGTGCGCTCGCTGCAGACCCCGCCCTCCGCCACCCTGCACCGATGCGTGTTTGAGTACATCTACTTCGCGCGCCCCGACAGCCGCGTCTTCGGCGGCTCGGTGGATCGCGCGCGCCGCTCGCTGGGCCGCCAGCTCGCCCGCGAGCAGCCCGCCCCCGGGGCCGACCTCGTCTTCGCCGTCCCCGACTCGTCCAACTCGGCGGCGCTCGGGTACGCGGAGGAGTCGGGACTGCAGCTCGAGCACGCGCTCATCCGCAACCACTACGTGGGTCGCACCTTCATCCAGCCGACGCAGGCCGGCCGCGACGCCAAGGTGAAGGTGAAGTACAATGCGGTGCGCGAGGTGCTGGAGGGCAAGAGCGTCGTGATGGTGGACGACTCGATCGTCCGCGGCACCACCACGCGCGGCCTCGTGGCGATGCTGCGCACGGCCGGGGCGCGGGAAGTGCACATGCGCGTGTCGTCGCCGCCCATCACCGGCCCGTGTTACTACGGCATTGACACGCCCGAACGGGAGTACCTGATCGCTGCCCGGATGTCGATTGCCGAAGTCGGCAAGGCCATCGGCGTTGACTCGCTGGGCTACCTCACGCTCGAGGGCATGCTCGGCGCCGTGCCCGGCGGTCCGGACGGGTTCTGCCACGCGTGCTTTTCGGGACAGTATCCCACGCAGCCCCCCGTGGACATCAAGCGGTACCGGTCGGGCGTGTAGCGCGCGGGGCGGTCGTCTTGACATATCAACCGTTCTTGTTACATTGATATGACAATGACCACCACGACCGCCGCGCCCGCCTATACCGTCTTCGAGCGCCACGCGAAGCTCTTCCAGGCGCTGTCCGATGCGCGTCGCCTGCGCATCATCGACCTGCTGCGCGGCGGCGAACGCTGCGTGTGCGACCTCCAGGCCGACCTGGCGTGCGCCCAGTCCCTGCTCTCGTTCCACCTGAAGACGCTGCGGGACGCCGGGCTGGTGTGGGCGCGCAAGGACGGCCGCTGGGCCTACTATGCCCTCGCCGCCGACGGCCTGCTGCACGCCGAGCAGGCCATCAGCGCGTTGGGCCGCCCCAAGTCGATCCAGCGCCGGCTCCCCGTGAAATGCTGCGGCTGACCGGCCCCCCGCCGCCTCCACCCTGACCGTCATCTTCCCTTCCGGACCGTTTCCGTGCTTTATCCATCAACATTTCTTGATTTAGGAGACCGAACCGTGCCCTCTGCCCCAGAGCTCCACGCCATCGTTCGTGCCAGGTACGCCGCCGCCGCGCAGAGCGCCGACGCCGGCGAAAAGTCGTGCTGCGGCCCCGACTGCTGCGGCAGCGCCGCGGATCCCATCACGTCGGACCTCTACGGTCAGGCGCAGGTGGCGTCGCTGCCGGAGCGCGCCGTGCTGGCCTCGCTCGGCTGCGGCAACCCGACGGCGCTCGCCGAGCTCCACGCCGGCGACGTGGTGCTCGACCTCGGCTCGGGGGGCGGCATCGACGTCCTGCTCTCCGCCCAGCGCGTGGGGCCCACGGGCAAGGCGTACGGGCTCGACATGACCGACGAGATGCTCGCCCTCGCCAATCGCAACACGCAGGCCGCCGGCGCCACCAACGTCGAGTTCCTCAAGGGGCACATCGAGCAGATCCCCCTGCCCGACGCATCCGTGGACGTGATCATCTCGAACTGCGTGATCAACCTCGCCGCCGACAAGCGCGCGGTGCTGCGCGAGGCATTCCGCGTGCTGCGCCCGGGCGGCCGGTTTGCCGTGTCCGACGTCGTGGTGCGCGGCGAGGTGCCACCGGAGATCCGCCGCTCCATGGAGCTGTGGGTGGGCTGCGTGGCCGGCGCGCTGGAGGAGCAGCAGTTCCTCGCCCTGCTGCGCGAGGTGGGCTTCGAGCAAGCGACCATCGAGCCAACCCGCGTGTACTCCCTTGACGATGCCCGCGGGTTCCTCGAGGCGGCGGGCCTCGACGCCGCTCGCGTGGCTTCCGATATTGAGGGCAAGTTCGCCAGCGCCTTCGTGCGCGCCCTCAAGCCACTTTCGCCGTCGTGAGCGTCGCCACCACACCAACCATCCGCGCGGCTCTTCCCGGCGACTTCGCATCGGTTGCCGGGTTGTTGCGGTCCAGCGACCTCCCGGTCGAGGGCGTCCCGGCATCGCTGGACGCCTTTCTGGTGGCGGTACGTGATGGCCGCGTCGTGGGCCTCGTCGGGCTGGAGCTCTACGGCACCGATGCGCTGTTGCGCAGCGCCGTCGTCGACGGCACCGAACGCGGCACGGGACTTGGCGCCCAACTGGTGGAGGGCATCATCGCCGAGGCGCGCGAGCGCGGCGTGAGGGTGCTCTGGCTCCTGACGACCACCGCCGAGCAGTGGTTCCCGCGCTTCGGGTTCGCCGTCGCCACGCGCGACGAGGTGCCGCCGATGGTTCGCACGTCCCGGGAGTTTCAGGGGGCGTGCCCGGCGTCGGCTACCGTAATGCGGCGCGGTGAGTAGCTCCTGAGAAACCCGCACCCTTCAGGCACCGCCATGCGCATCCCCGCCCCGTCTCGTCTCGTCGTACTGGCCCTTGCCGCCTGTGCCGCTGCGGCGTGCCGTGACGCGAAGCCGCTCAGCGACACCGACGACGGCGGCCTCGACGTGCTGCGCACGCAGGCCATGGTGCCGGGTGAATCACTGGGCGCCATCCGGCTCAACGAGATGACGATCTCCACGTTCGCGACGGCGTTCGGCAGCGGCTTTGCCACGATCCTCGCCGGCGACGACTATGGCATCGAGTTGTCGTTCCGCAACCGCCAGGTCTCCTTTTTGTTCATGGCCGAGGGTGCGTGTGACGGTCGGCTGCGCTCCGCGGGTCGCCAGACCGGCCCGCTGATGGGCGACCGGATGCGCGGCTTTCTCGAGCGCTTTCCCGAGTGCCGCGCGATGCCGCTGCACAGCATCGCCGTCTGGGCCGGGGCCACGCGCGAGCAGACGTTCTATCAGGGCAAGGTGGCCGGCGCCGTGGGCCTGTGGGACGGCGCCGAGAAGGCGGGCACCGTGCCGGGAACTCCCGACGGGCCGGCGCGGTTCGTCGCGGGCATGCGCGCCACCGACAACCTCGAGTCGTACCGGGTGCGGGGTCTCTGGATCGAGTACGAACGGAGCGACCAGGCCGTGGAGGGCGCGGCACCCGTCGTCCGTTACATTACCATCTTCCGCCCCCTGGATACTCCGTAGCGCCAGCCGTCATTCGTCATCAGTCATCACACCGCATACTTTCGCACAGCGAGGAGAACGACCATGGATCGCAAGGCCGAAGCACAGTGGAACGGAGACCTCAAGTCGGGGCACGGCACGATGTCGGTGGGCAGCGGGGCCTTCAGCGGCCCCTTCTCGTTCATCAGCCGGTTCGAGGGAAGCGGTGACACCAACCCCGAGGAACTGCTGGGCGCCGCCCACGCCGGGTGCTTCTCGATGGCGCTCTCCAACGCGCTGGCGCAGGCGGGCCACGTGGTGACGAGCGTGAAGACGACGGCCGTGGTGAGCGCGAACAAGACGGACGCGGGCTTTGCCGTCACCGGCATCGCGCTCATCACGCGCGGCGTCGTGGCCGGGTTGTCGGCCGCGGAGTTCCAGACGTTCGCCGAGCAGACCAAGACCGGCTGCATCATCTCGAAGGCGCTCGCGGCGGTGCCGATGACGCTGGACGCGCAGCTCGTCGGGTAGCGACGGGCATGCGGCGCGCGCTGGGGATGCGCGCTCGGGATGCCTTGACGGCCGCAGTCGGCTATCATTGGCTAACCACACGATCAGGGACACGGTGAGCGAAACCGCCAATCGAGGCCGCGACGAACGCATTGCGATGACCCTGCTGGCGGCGACGCTCATTGCCGCGGGGTGCTACGCGGTGCTGCTGCTCGGCCTGCCCGCGGACCTGCCGCAACGGGCGATCATTGGCGATGTGGCGTTCGCGCCGTTCCACCCGCTGGCCGCCGTGCTCCTGTGGCGTGCGGCGTCCGCCGGCACCGAATCCCGCCGACGCACGGGATTCCAGCTGCTCGCACTCTCGCAGGGCATCGGCGCAGTCAACACCGTCGTGTGGGTGCTGAGCAGTTCGGGATTCATCGCGCTGAACGCGCCGGCCTTCCAGTACGTCGGGATGGCGATGACCGTCGCGTCGGTGGCGGGCGTCGCGTATCTCGTACCGAATCGCGGGGTCGCGGGCAGCGTCGCGGTGGTGCCATTTGTGGACGCGTCGCTGCTGGCGATCGCCAGCCTCGCGGTGGGATGGCAGTTCGTGGGTGCGCCGATGCTGCAAATGGGCGGCGAGAGCGCCTCGGGCTTTGCCTGGTTCGCCACGATGACGGCGGCCGACACGTTCACCGCGCTCCTCATTCTCGGTGCCTGGGCCTTTCCGTCACCCCGCATCCGCCCCGTCCCGGCATTGCTGCTCGCGCTGGCGTACGGGATGTCGGCCTGGCTCGACGTGGTGCTGCAGCTGGGATCGGCAAATGGTGGCTATCAGAGCGGCCAGCCGCTCGACATCGCGTTCGCCGTGACGATGGGCCTGGTGGCCCTGGCCGCATACATCGAGCGTACCCCGGCCGTCGAGGCCGCGACGGGTGCCTCCCGGCGCGCCGCGCTGATGCGCCTTATCCTGCCGTTCATCGCGGCCATCGCCGTGATGGTGCCCGTCTTTTTGCAGGCGACGGCTCCCGTCGTCGGCCCGGCCCGGCTGGTGCCGTGGGCGCTGCTGCTGGTGTTCATCGCGCTCGTGCAGTGGCGATACCACCTGCTGGAACGGGCGGCCGAACGCGCGCTGACCGACCGGATGTCGCTCGAGCGCGATCTCCGCCTGTCGCAGCAGTTCGAGTCCCTGGGTCGCTACGCGGCGTCGGTCGCGCACGACATGAATAACCTGCTGGCGGCCCTGCTTGCGCAGCTGCACCTGGTGCGGTATCTCGGCGACGACGACGCGCCCGCCGCTGCCGGACAGTTGGCCGACATGGAGAAGACCCTCGGGACGGGGACGACGCTGGTGCGCCGGTTGCAGCAGATGTCGCGCGGTACGGACACGCCGCCGATGGCGATCGACCTGACGCGCGCCGCCCGCAATTTCGCCATCACCGCGGCCCGGTTGTTGCCGGCGAACGTGCACCTGGCGCTCGACCTGGCCACCGACCCCGTTGTCGCGATGCTGCGCCCGGGCGACATCGACCAGGTGCTGCTCAACCTGGTGGTCAACGCGCGCGACGCGTTGCCCACGGGAGGGCGCATTTCCGTGCGCATTCACGCGGCGGACGGTACGGCGGAACTCGAGGTCATCGACAACGGCGCCGGCATCGCGCCCGAGATCGCCAGCCGCATCTTCGACCCGTTCTTCACCACCAAGCTCGGGCACGGAGGCACGGGACTCGGGCTCGCGACCGTGCAGTCGATCGTGACGCAATCGGGCGGCAGCGTGGACGTATCGAGCACGCCGGCCAGCGGGACCCGCTTTTCGGTGCGCTGGCCCGTGGCGGGCTAAGGGTGCAGGTGCGCCGCGCCACCGCCCGTACTGAAGGGCACCGGTGGCCGCTCGAGGAGTGACGCCTCACCGCCCTGCACAATTCGGTAGGAGCGGCGCAGGGCGAGCCCCCGGTGCGTGGACGTCGATCGCGCCGCATCCGGCCAGGTGATGTCGACGCGCTCAATGCGCTGCGCCGTGCCCACGCCGACGACCAGCGAGAGGCTCCCCGCCCCGAACGAGCCGCCGGTGCCGATCGTTCGATGGATTGTGCGCGGCTTCCCCGTGGAGTCAATCACCTCGACGCGCACGCGCGCCCCGATGGCCGAACGGTTCGCCGTCCGCCCCTCGAGCTCGAGCCCGATCCACGCATGCTTCGGCCAGCCGGGATTCTCGAAGAGGACGTTGGCGAACCGATCGCCCTGGTACGCACCCCCGATCACCTCGTACACGTCGGCGTCGCCGTCACGGTCGAGGTCGGCGAACGCGATGGCATGGCCCTTCTGGATCTGCCCGAATCCGCCCTCGAGGGTGACTTCCTCGAAGCGGCGCCCGCTGACGCTGCGGAACATCCGGTTGGGAATGACGGAGCGAAGGTCGGGATTCCCCGTGCCGACGTAGAAATCGAGCCAGCCGTCGTTGTCGAGGTCGCCGAAGTTGCTGCCCATCGCGAAGATCACCTTGTCGGCAAGCCCCGCCGCGCGGGTCACGTCGCTGAAGGTGCCGTTGCGCTCGTTGCGGTACAGCCGCGACGCCCCGACGCCCGGCGGCTTCACCGTCGCCAGGCGCGGCGAGACATACTCGCGCGCCACGGCATCGTGCAGCGCGCCCGTGTTGCTCAGGTCGTACGAGAGCACCAGCAGGTCGTCCCAGCCGTCCTGATCGACGTCCCAGAACCACGTGGGAAATGACCAGAGGGGGGCGTCCACCCCAGCCGCCGCGGCGCGCTCCTCGAATCGCCACGTCTCGATCGACGTGCCCCCCAGGTTCAGGTAGAGGCGGTTGGCGCCGTTGAGCACGGAGACATAGAGATCCGGCAGGCCGTCGTTGTTGACGTCCCCCCAGGTGGAGCCCTTCACAAAGTCGTCGAGCCCGATGCCGACGGCCCGCGAGACTTCGCGAAAGGTGCCGTCCCCGTTGTTGACGAAGAGCTCCGACGGCTGCGAACCGCCGCCCTGCGCGACGCCCGACTCGTGTCCGACGAAGAGGTCGAGGCGCCCGTCGAGATTGAAATCCGCCCACGCCGCCGTCGGCGTTGAATGCAGGGAATAGAGCCCCGCCGCAAACGTGACATCCTCGAACGTGCCATCGCCGCGATTGTGCAGGAGCGAATTCGGCTGCGCCCCGGCGTCACCGAGCCAGGCGCCGCGCATGATGTAGATGTCCTCGAATCCGTCATTGTCGTAGTCGGCGTGCGTCACGTTGAGCCCGCCGGTGATCCCCACGAGGCCCGCCGCGGCGGTGCGATCCACGTACGCGCCCTTGCCGTCGGCCATCAGCAGCCGCGCCTGGTCGGCAAGGCCCCACGACGTCGCGAAGATGTCGAGCAGGCCGTCGCCGTTGAAGTCCTCGACGGCCACCCCGCCTGACAGCCCGTCCACGGCCACCCCGACGCTCGGCGCGATGTTCTGGAAGCGCGGGAAGGTCGCGTTCGGTTTCGGCGTAAGCCCGCGGATCAGGAACTTCGGCGGCACGCTGTCGGGGTATGCGCCGATGGCGACGTACGCGATGTTGAGCAGCCAGCGCGAGCCGAGGTCATCGGGGTAGTCGCGGAGCAGCATCTTGTAGAGCGCGATCGCTCGGCGCGCGCCTTCCTGGTCCTTGTGCAGCGCCGCCGGCGTAAAGGGAAGGATGCACGCGTCCGCCGACGCATTGGTGAGGCAGTTCTCGTCTTCCCCGAGCCGAAGCCACGACATCGCGAGGAAATCGAAGATGATCTTCGCCTGCGGATCGATCCTGTCGGTGGACAGCCGCAGCGCGCGCACCAGCCCATCGAACTCGGCGATCGCCTCGCGCGTCTGGCCCGCTGCGAGCCGTTCCTGCGCGAGCAGGTAGCGCCCCTGCGGGTTGAATTGCGACTCCTTCGCCAGCTCACGTGCGATGTTGTCGGCGCGCGCGCGATTCAGGAACGAGTGGCGCTGCGGCTGCTCCAGCGCCTGCCGGTGCAGCGACGCAAGGGTGTCGGCCATCCGCTGCGTGCCGCGCGCGACGCCCGACGGCTCACCGCAGCCCACGACGGCGGCGACGACACCGGCGAGCGCGGCGACGCGCGCGCCCTGCAATCCGACTCCCATGAAGTGTGGCGTCACCTACGGCTGCACCTCGCACCCTTCAGGCTTGGCGCACTTCGGGTCCACAAGCGGCAGCTTGAGTCGCGCCGCTTCCTTGTTGAAGTCGGCGAGGCCGGTCTTCCAGACCACCGCGAGCTTGTCGGTCTGCACCTTCAGCTGCCCGGCCTGGATCTGGAAGATCTCCGGTATGTTCGAGGTCGGGCGCCCGTCGCCGCGGCTGACCACGCCGAGCAGCGAGGCCAGCCGGTTGTTGATCTTGATGGGGAAGTTCAACGGGTCCTGGCCGCTCTGGTTCTGCACCTGGTAGACGTCGTCCTCCACATCGGCGGCACTGGCCGTGAGCTTCTGCCCCACGTCCGTGAGGGTTGCGTCCGCCGACTTGGCGAGTCGGTCCGCCACCTGCGCCTTCACGCGACGGATGTCGATGACCGTCTGGTTGGCCTCGCTCACCTTGTCGCGAATCTTGATGGCCATGTCGAACTGTGCCTGCAGGTCGGCGTCGGTGACGTCGCTGTACAGCGGATTGCGTTTCACCGTCAGGGGCTGGAGTTGCGTCTTGCCGTCGACGGTCAGGCGCACGCGATACGTCGCCGGCGGAGCCGCCGGCCCGGCCGTCGTTGCGCCCCAGAGGATCATCCCCGGAAACGTCGTGGCCGATGCGTAGTTGAGGTCCCACGAATAGCGGTTCATCCCGGCCACCGACGGCGGTGGCGCCTGGACACCGCCAAAGCGCCCTCCCCCGCCGCCGCCCGCGGGACGCGGAGCGCCCGTATCGGGTGCAAACGTGCGGATGACGTTGCCCTTCACGTCGAGGATGTCGATGGACACCCGCTTGGCCGGTGCCTTCAGCCAGTAGTTGATGGTCGCCCCCATGCCCGAGCGATACGCCACCGGCGGTGCAAACAACCACGGCTCCGCGGACGCCGAGATGGCCGGCGTGACCTGGCGCAGCGGCGCGACGTTGTCGAGCACCCAGAAGCCGCGGCCATGCGTGGCGATCACCAGTTCGTTGTCCTTGACCAGCAGGTCCGACACCGGCACGTCGGGCAGGTTCAGTGACAGCGACGCCCAGGTGGCCCCGTCATCGTACGACGCGTACACGCCGTGCTGCGCCGCGGCATAGAGCAGCCCCTGGCGCGTCGGATCCTCGCGCACGGTGTGCACGAAGTCGTCGGCGCGGATGCCGCGCACGATCTTCGTCCACGTCTTGCCGAAATCCGTGGTCTTGAAGATGTACGGCGCCTTGTCATCCATCAGCGGGCGTCGCACCGAGACGTACGCCGCCCCGTGGTTGAACGCCGACGCGTCAATCTGGCTGACGCGGCCGAACTCCGGCATCTCCGTCGGCGTCACGTCTACCCACGTCTTGCCCCCGTCGCGCGTGACGTGCACGAGGCCGTCGTCCGAGCCGGTCCAGATGATGTTCACGTCCTTCTTGCCGGGTCCGACGGCAAAGATCACGCCGTACACTTCGGGACCGTTCATGTCGCCGGTGATCGGCCCGCCCGAGTGCCCCATCGTCCTGGGATCGTGACGCGTGAGGTCGCCGCTGAGCGCCACCCACGTTCGGCCGCCGTCGGGCGTCTTCCACAGCCGCTGCGACGAGGCATAGAGGATCTTCGGGTCAGCCGGCGAGAAGATGATCGGGTACGTCCACTGCCACCGTTCGCGAATCTCGCTCGACGGTTCGCCGGAATACATCCAGGGATACGGGTTCACCTCGAGGCTCTGCCCCGTGCGACGATTGTACTTGTCGAGGAAACCGCCGTTGTTGGTGCCGGCGAAGTAGAGGTCGGGGTCCTTGGGGTCGGGCGCCATGTACCCGGGTTCGCCGCCGCCGGCGACGTACCACACCGGCGCCGCCGGCGCTCCGCCACCGCCGCCACCACCGCGGCCGGTGCGAGCGCCGGCGAGGTTCCAGTTGAACGGGATGCAGAGCGTGGAGTTGTCCTGCTGCGACCCGCAGAGGTGATACGGTATGTGCGCGGTGGTCGCAATGCGATAAAACTGTTCCGTCGGGAAGGCCTGGCCCGTCCAGCGCTGGCCGCCGTTCGTGGACACCGATCCGCCGCCGTCGTTGCCGACCACCAGGTGCTGCGGATCATCGGGATCGACCCACAGGTCGTGAAAGTCGCCGTGCGTGCCGTTGCCCACCGACGTCATCGACTTGCCCGCATCGATGGACTTGAACGCGCTGGTATTGAGCATGTACACCGCGTCGGCGTTCTTGCTGTCGGCGATGGCGTGCGTGTAGTAGAACGCGCGCTGGCGCACGTTGCGGTTGTCGGTCTGCAGCGTCCACGTGGCGCCGGCGTCGTCCGACTTGAACAGCCCGCCCTTCGCGTTCTCCACCAGCGCGTACACGCGATTGCCGTTGGCCGGCGACACCGAGACGCCAATGCGCCCGATGAGCCCCGCGGGAAGGCCCGCATTGCGCGTGATCTCCTTCCAGGTCTCGCCGCCATCGCTGCTCTTGAACAGGCCGCTGCCCGCGCCGCCCGACGACATGGTGTATTCCTTGCGATACGCCTCCCACATGGCCGCGTACATCACGTCGGGATTGGTGCGGTCGATGCTGAGGTCGATGGCCGCCGTCGAGTCGTTGCGAAACAGCACACGACGCCACCGCTTGCCGCCGTCGGTGCTCTTGTAGACGCCGCGTTCCGCGTTCGGCGCCGAGTGCTTGCCGAAGGCGGCAACGAAGATGATGTCCGGGTTGGTCGGGTGGATGCGGATCTTCGAGATGTTCTCGGATGCCTCAAACCCGATGTGCGTCCACGTCTTGCCCGCGTCGGTGGAGCGGTACACGCCATCGCCGGCCATGATGTTGCCGCGGATGCACGTCTCGCCCATCCCGATGTACACGATGTCGGGGTTGCTCTCCGAGACGGCCACGGCACCGACCGACGCGGATCGCACCTGACCGTCGGTCACCGGAACCCACGTCTCGCCGCCGTCCGAGGTCTTCCACAGCCCGCCGCCGACGGCGCCGAAGTAGGCCTCCTTCGCGCGCCC
>CAYHCW010000030.1:0-10746 GCA_964355025.1 uncultured Gemmatimonas sp.
GGCGCCAAGGGCGGGCGCTTTCGGGTCTGCTTCACCACCGACTCGCGCTACATCGTGGACGGCATGACGTCGTGGGTACACGGCTGGGCGCGCAACGGCTGGAAGCGCAAGACGGGCGCGATCGAGAACCTGGAGTTGTGGCACGACGCGCTGGAGGCGTGCGAAGGGCACGCGATTGCCTGGCGATGGGTGCGGGGCCACAACGGGCACGCGCAGAATGAGTACGCCAACGACCTGGCCACCCGGGCGGCCGCCGAGCAGACCACCAGCGCCGGGCTGGTGGAGTCGGCGTTCGACGAGTGGATGGCCGAGCAACTGGCCAAGCGCAAGAAAGTGGGGGCGCCGGATGCCTTCCCCGATGGCGCGACCTTTACGCCCAACGCATCTTTGCCTCGAGTCTGATCGCATCAACGCCGGGAGGAGTGCATGCGCGTGATCATGGGGCTGCTGCTGGGACTGGCGGCCGGATACGGCTATGGATTCTACGACGGCCGCCACCACACCGAGCCGAGCGTCCTGCGTATCGCGAAGAGTTTCAGGAAGCCGACGATTTCGGCCGTGCAGCGCGCCGAATCGCTGAAAGTGGATGCCGAGGCAAAACTGCAGAAGAATGCCGACGAGAAGCTGAAGGCCGCGGAGCGTTGAATGTCTGACGAACTCGACCGGCTGTTTCGTGCGCTGGTGTTGCGCGTGCGTGATGTGCGCCCCGAGAACCTGTCGCGCGCCTTCGAGGTGGGCGACGTCCTGCGCACCTTCGTGCCGTATCGCGCCACCCGCGCCGAGGTGGGCGTGGAGACGGCGGAAGACTACGAGGTGCTCATCGTGCGGCTCCTGTCGGGGGAGCGCGGGTACATTTTCTCCGACGACATCATGCAGGACGACCTGCGCCGTGAGCTCGACTCGGGCAATCCAGACCTGCGCGCGCTGCAGGCGTACGGCACCGCCAAGGTGACGCTGGCACAGCACGCCATGCGGCAGGTGCTGGAAGGGGCGCCGGCGGCGGCTCCTGCGGCGGCGGCGTCTCCGGCGCCGGCGCCGGTGGCGCCTGCCGCGGCCATCGAGTCGCTGCATGCCCAGTTGCCCTCTCCCGTCGGCGACCTTGGCGAGGCAATCGGCGCGGCGAGCGACGGGCGCGTGCGCCATTCGTTCCAGGCGCGGGGTTCGCGCATCCCGGACCCGACCGCTGAATCGACCTCGCGCGCGCCGCGCCCGGGGTGCCGGTTCTGCGGCCAGGCGCTCCCCGAGGGCCGCGAGGTGACGTTCTGTCCGCAGTGCGGGCAGAACCTGAAGGTGCGCCGGTGCCCTGGATGCAGCGCCGAGATGGACCTCGGGTGGAAGTTCTGCGTCAGCTGCGGCCGCGTCGCCGCCGGCTGATCGGCGCCGACCGGCGTGCGCCGGCGCAACCTCGCCGCCATTTGCCCGTACTGGGGTACAGGATGCGCCCAGCGCCCCTGACGCCTTCTCCTTGACCATGCCCCGACGCCACCTGCTGCACGCCGCCCTTGCCGTCCTTTGCTTCGCTACGACGGTGGCCGCGCAGTCGCGCGACACCTCGGCGGCAATTGCCGACCGCTGGCCGGTGAAGACGCGCGAGTTCGTGGACCTCTGGCTGCACGGGTTCGCCCTGCTGGTCGACGACTCGTCGCAGGTGCCGCTCTTTCGTCGCGGGTATCGTGACGAGGTGACCGTGGAGAAGAACCGCCGTGGCATCGTCTCGGACCTCGACGCCAATGCCGACGACCTTCGCTCGCGGCTCGCCGCGCACGGGTCGCTGGCCGGCGCGCAGTTCGCCGCGCTCGCCTTTGACAGCGAGGCGGAGATGGACCGCGGGTTCGACGCGTTCTTCGAAGCGAATGGCGACCCGCGCAAGGCAAGGAACCAGCAGGCGGCGCAGATGATCGCGTACCTGGCGGCCTACTTTCCGCTGGCCGATGATCGCGACTGGGCGCGGAAGTTCACGAATGCGCTCAGGAGCGAGCGCGCGAAGTTCCACCACGCCTGGTGGGTCGACGAACAGCGCCGTCGCGCGACGGCGCTGGCGGCCGCCGACTCGCTGTGGCAGCAGCGGTTGCGACCGGCCCTTGGCCGGTTCCTGCGTGGCACCAGCCAGGACGGCGGCAGCCTGCTGCTCTCCCTGCCGCTCGAGGGCGAGGGTCGCACGGTGTCCTTTGGCCGACGGCAAAACGTGCTCGCCGTGCCGCTGCCCGACAGCGCCGGCGCGGCCGTCGACGCCCTGTACGTGACCGTGCATGAACTCGTGGGCGCGGTGGTGTCACCGGCCATCGAAGACAACCTGTCGCCGGCGCAGAAGCGCGCCGGCGACGGGGAGCGACTGTCGGCCATCGCACTGGTGCGCGGCGGCCTGATGCTGCTGCAGCGGGCGGCCCCGGAGATGGCCGAAGGCTATGCGCGCTTTTACCTGCGCGTGGCACGCGGCGTGTACACGGGCGATCCACTCGCCGCACTGGAGCGCGCGTTTCCCCTGAGCCCCGAGTTGGCCGGTACACTGCGCCGGCAGATCGATCTGGCGTTTGGCGGCATCTGAATGCCCACACTTCCCACGGTCCAATGACCAACCCGGGCTCGCTGATTCCAAATGGCCGTGCGCTCGATCGGGCGGCGCTCGAGCGTGTGCTCGCGCGCGCCATGGAACTGCACGTGCACACCGACACCGCGGACGGCGACGACCAGCTGAGTGAAGCGCGCGTGCTCGACATCGCGCGCGAGGTGGGCATCTCGCCCGAGGCCGTGCGGCAGGCCATGGCCGAAGAGCGCGCCCGCTCGCCGTTGGCGGCATCACGGCGCGACGGTGAACAAATGCTCGGGGACCCCACCGTGTCGGCCGCGCGCGTACTTGCCGGTGCGCCGGCCGAACTGCTCGGGAAGCTGGAGGCGTTGCTCACGCGCGACGAGACACTCGGCGTCATGCGGCGTTTTCCCGACCGGCTGGTGTTGGAGCCCCGCCAGGGACTCGTGGACCAGCTCGCTCGCGGCATGGACTTTGGCGGCAAGGGGTACTACCTGTCGCGCGCCAGCGAGGTCGTGGTAAGCGTGGGCGCGGTCGACGCCGGCCGCACGCACGTGGCGCTGGCGGCGGACCTGCGGCCCGCGCGCAGCAAGCGGCTGGCAATCCCCGTGGTGCTGGTCGTGCTGGGCGCGCTGGCCGGCGCGCCGCTGGTGGTGCTCACGCTCTATCCGTGGCTCGCCGCGATTCCGCCACTGGTGTTTGGGTGGCTCGGCTGGCAGTGGGCGCGCAGTTCGTGGCGCGCGATGCGCCGCCAGGCCATGGTGTCGCTGGAACGGCTGCTGGACCGGCTGGAGTATCCCGACAAGCCGTCGTCGGCGCAGCAGCTGATTGCGGGGCTGGCCAAGAGCTTGCTGCCGCCGAAATAGTCCGGCGACGCTTGCGGTAAAATGGTGGGGGCCCTGCGTTGCCGAGTGCAAGATTGGCCGCCATGACCGAGACACTTCCACCGCGAAGGTCGAAGCGCGCGAAGGGGCGCGAAGGAGGACTACTCTTCGACCCGTGGTCGAGCCGGGTGCTCGGCGCGGCGATCGCCGTGCATCGGGCGCTCGGACCGGGGCTCCTCGAGTCGGCGTATCAAGAAGCGCTCGCTGCCGAATTCGCAAATCGGGCCATCGCATTCGAGCGCGAATGGCCAGTGCCGGTTCACTACGGCGAGCGAGTGCTGGCTACCCACTATCGACTCGATTTCCTCGTCGGCGGGCAGGTTGTGGTGGAGATCAAGGCCACGGAGAGCGTCCTGCCGATTCACGCAGCCCAGGTCCTGACGTACTTGCGCCTCGGGGGATTCCGCGTTGGACTGTTGCTCAACTTCGGTCAGTCTCAGCTTCGTCAGGGAATTCGACGATTCGTAAACAGCGGCGTGTGACCTTCGCGCCCCTTCGCGTTCTTCGCCCTTCGCGGTGGCAGCCTGTCACACCTCGAGTGGATGCCCAGGAAGCGACGCGACGGTAGATTTGCGTGGATGCCATCGCCCGACTCGAAGGCCCGCATTCGTGACGCCGAGCGCTTTGCGCGCGAGATCCTGCCCGCGGTCTCGCGCACGTTTTCGCTGTCGGTGCGCGTGCTGCCTGGCGAACTGGGACGTGCGGTGCTGTGCGCGTACCTGCTGTGCCGGATTGCCGACACCCTCGAGGACGATGGTCACGCGGCGCCGGCGCGAAAGGCGGAGCTGCTGGCGGACTTCCTGCGCTGCCTCGACGATGCCGCCGTGGCCGACGCGTTTCCGGCGGCGGCCGCCGACATCCAGGGCGACGAGGCGCACGTGCGCCTGCTGCGCCGGACCGACCTGGTCTGCGTGCTCTTTCGATCGCTGCCGCCCCGGTCGCGTGATCGCGTGGCGCACTGGGTGCGCGAGATGGGCCGCGGCATGGCGGCGTTCGTGCTGCGGCATCCGGGCGGATTGCGCATCCAGACCTTGGAGGAGTACCGCGAGTACTGCTACTATGTGGCGGGGACGGTGGGGTGCATGCTCACGGAGCTCTTTCGTGAGCACGGACCGGCGCTGTCGCCGCAGCGCTACGAGGCGCTGTGGGCACGCTGCAAGCTGTTTGGCGAGGCCCTGCAGACCGTGAACATCCTCAAGGACATCGCGACGGACGCGGAACGGGAGAATGCCATCTACGTGCCCGAACGGATGCTGGCGTTGCACGGCAGCTCACACGCGGCGCTGCTCGACCCGGCACGCAGCGCGGAGAATCGCGCCGCGGTCGGCGAGTTCATCGCGCTGGCGTGGACCGACCTCGACACGGCGTTCGAGTACCTGCTGCTGTTGCCACGCCGCGCGCTGGCCATTCGCGCGTTTTGCGTGCTCCCGCTGCTCTACGCGTACGCCACGCTGCGCGAGCTCACGGGCACCGACGCGATGCTGCGCCCGGGCGGCACGGTGAAGATCTCCCGGCGCGAGGTGAAGTCGCTGATGGTCGCCGGGCTGGCGGCGCTGGCCAGCAATGCGCTGCTGCGTCACCTGGTCGCGCAGGTGCGCGCGCGCCCGTTCACTCCACTGGCCCGCGCCCATGACTGACCGCACAGACGCTCCCCTCGCCCTCGATGGCACGCTCCGGGCGCCGGAGGGCTTTCGCGGCGTCTTTCGCACCGACATCCGGGCCTGCGCGGTCTACAGCGAGAGCGCCGGGATTGCGCGCATCATGCCGGACGCGGTGGCGGTGCCCGCGGACGCCGAGGACGTGGTGACCATCGTGCGCTGGGCAGCCGCGCACCACGTGCCACTCGTCCCTCGCGGGTCGGCGAGTTCGATGGCCAACGGCGCGGTGGGCCGCGGCGTCGCGCTCGACCTGTCGCGACTCGACTGGATCGGCACGGTGCATGAGGCGTCGGCGTCGGTCACCTGCGGGCCGGGCGCGCTGCGCGACGGCGTGGACGACGCGGCGCGGGTCCACGGGCTGCGCTTCCCGGTGGATCCGTCGTCGGGCGCGTTCTGCACGATGGGCGGCATGGCGGCGACCAATGCCGCGGGCGCCCGCAGCGTGAAGCTGGGCGCCACGCGTGCGTGGGTGCGGGGCCTCGACTGCATCTTCGCCGACGGGACGCGCGCCTGGGTGCGCCGCGGGGAGCCCCGCCCGAAGGTGGAGGCGCTGCGGGCGTTTCACGCCGACGTGTCGCGCGACGCGATGGAGCGGGGCGCAAAGCTGGCACATGCCGGAGTGCGCAAGGAATCGAGCGGCTACGCCCTGGCCGACTACGCGCGCACCGGGGACCTGGTGGACCTCCTGGTGGGAAGCGAGGGCACGCTGGCCATCTTCGTCGGCATCGACCTCGCGCTCGCACCGCTGCCGGCGGCCAGCGTCTCGATGCTGGCATCGTTCCCCAGCATCGAGAGCGCGGTACAGGCGGCGGCGCGCGCCGCGGAGTTCGGCGCGAGTGCGGTGGAACTGCTCGACCGCACGTTCCTCGACGTGGTGCGGGCCGAGGCCGCACTGCTCGCCATTCCCGCGGCCGCCGAAGCCGTGCTGCTCATCGAAGCCGAGGGGGGCACGCACGCCGAGGCCGATACACTCGCACTGCGGCTGGCCGACGCCTGCCGGTCGTCGGGCGCGGCGCAGGTGGTCGCCGCACCCGATGCGGCGACCGCCGAGCGCATCTGGCAGATCCGCCACGCGGCGAGTCCGCTGCTCAGTACGATCGCACCCCACTTGTCGTCGATGCAGTTCATTGAGGACGGCGCGGTGCCCCCCGCCCGGTTTCCCGATTACGTGCGCGGCGTGCGCGCCGCACTCGACCGGCATCGGGTGCGCGGCGTGATCTTTGGCCACGCCGGTGACGCGCACGCGCACGTGAACGCGCTGATTGACGTGCGAGACGCCGACTGGAAGGAGCGCGCACGCGCGCTGCTGCAGGACGTGACCGAACTGGTGGCGCTGCTCGGCGGCACCCTGTCGGCGGAGCACGGCGACGGCCGGCTGCGCACCCCGCTGATGTTCGCGGTGTGGGACGCGCGCGCCGTGGCGATGTTCGCCCGCGTCAAGCAGGCGTTCGACCCTGCGGGCATCCTGAACCCGGGCGTCAAGGTGCCGTGCGCCGGCGACGATCCGCTGGCGTCGGTCAAGTACGACCCGTCGCTGCCGGCGCTGCCCCACGACGCGCGCGCGGCGCTCGACACGGTGGTGCGCGAAAAGGCGTGGGCGGCGTACCGGCTGGGACTGCTGACGGACTGAACGTCCGCGTTCGCAGTTCGGCCGGCACGCCGCCCGCGTCCTTCCGAACGAGCGCTACGGCAGCCGGCGTGCGCTGGGTGGCTTGACCACGCGCGCGTACCAGAGCGAATCGATCCGCGCGCAGAACGCCGAATCCGCCACGGGCTGGAGCATCTCGATTCCCCGCTCGCCCTGTTCATACTCGGCCCGCGAATGTCGCGCGCGTACCGTGACTTCGGCCTCGAGCCCGAGTTGCGAGACGAACTCGGAGCCAAAGACTCCGCGGGCTCGCGTCTCGAGGCAACCAAGTCGCCCGAAACCGACGTTCGCGCTCGCCGAATCGAACATGGCCTCATTGCCGGCAAGGAGCGAGTCGAAGAGGATGCGGGCGGGCCCGGACAGCGGTTCGCTGCGGCCCTGACAACCGGCGATGGCGCCAATCAGCACGGAGACACTCACGCCGACAAGCCTCGTGAAATGCCGGGGGCGCAAGCGCGCCAACACGGAGTGGCGGACTCTGAAGTTCATGGGTTGGGACCAGTCCTTACGGTGACGAGGCCGCGGGAGTCCGTGACAACCAGGCGATACCAGGAGAAATCCCAATCGTCCGGACGCGGCCCATCGAAGTAGACGCAATCGCGTTGCGCATAGAAGAAATCAATGTCGAGCGGCGGCGTATAGTGCTCATAGGTGTATGGCGTCGTGAGGGATCGATGGGAGAGCACCACCGAGGCGATCGAGGCGCCTTGCATCGCCGCGGCGGAAATCGTCATGGAACGCATGCCCCCGCAGAGAGGGAAGGGCGGAGTAAAGAGAGGCGAGGGACGCTGGTAATCTGTCCAGGTGCGCTCCGTTACGGTAACGGCAGGCGGTGCGTTGAGGGCCTGCAGACTGTCATCCGCGATGGTGATGGACGCCGCACCGACGGTGCGCCGGACCTTTGCCTGCAGCGCCACGATACCGGGGGCATTGCCTGCCACCACGCGACCGCCCTGCGTGACGCTGGCCCGATTGGAGTTGACAGACCACTGCACCAAGTCCGCGGTGGTCAACGGCTGCCCATCCACGGCAACCCAGCGTGCGCTGAATGCGGCAGCACCGCCGACCTGGAGCGTTGCCGTAGCCGGAGCGACGGTCACCGTACCGACGGCGCACGTGCGATACAGCCCGTCGAGGCCATTGCTTATTTCGAGCCACATCTCCGGTGACCTCAAGTATCGATCGAAAGAGTGAATGTAGATGTTCGCCACAAGTGGAATGCCCGTCCACCAATGCGTGGCGACCGTGTCCCCCGACAGCGCACCGAACCACGGCTCCAGGGCTCGCGTGTCGGCGTCCGCGATGGTGGGACGCGGGTTGAAGAGAATGCCGGGCAAGGTCGTCACGAGATCGTGCCGGGCGACGACAAAGCGGGAGTGTCGGGGAGACAAGGGCCAGTTCGTGGTGCCAACGCCAGCGACCGACACCGTTCCGATGCACCTGCGCGCCGTCTCTTCGTTGAATCCGTAGACGTCTTTCGTCCGCTGCACGGCCAGTTGCGTCAGGAGGCTCCCGCGCGAGTGCCCCATGACCAGCACGTGTCGCAGGGAATCGTTGAGGAAGCCATGTAGCTGCGACGCCAGGGTTGATATCTCGAGCGCGCGCGGTGGTGCACCGACCATCGCGTCTCGCGCCCACGCCAATGTCACCGACACGTCATTCTCCGCGCGAATGCTGTTGACGCAGGCAAGAAACGACGGCAGCGCCCTGAGCATCGCCATTGGCGAGAGTCTCCTGGCTGCTGACTGCATTCGAAACCCGCGAAAGCACACGCCGGCAAGCTGGCTAGGCAAGTCACTCATGAACAGCGACGCGCTATAGAAACTCGCGAGCCGCGTCTCGGCACCCGGAAAGCGAGTCGGCGCCGCCTTCAGGAGCGAATCGAGCAGGTCCCTGTTGTCGCGGAGTCCGCTTC
Organism: uncultured Gemmatimonas sp.; assembly: GCA_964355025.1. Lineage (GTDB taxonomy): Bacteria > Gemmatimonadota > Gemmatimonadetes > Gemmatimonadales > Gemmatimonadaceae > PNKL01. The sequence continues at coordinate 8,633 of CAYHCW010000030.1, forward strand.
GGAACGTGAGGATGCCATTCACCAGCAGGATCTGCGTCGCCTCCCGGGTTTCCGACGCCAGCTGGAACGAGAGGGCGCGCGCTGGCGTCTGTACGCGCCCGACGGACTGGGCGGACTCCGCGCGCACCGCCGCCATCGTGACGGTCGGCTCGATGGACGTCACCAGCCCATCGAGGACGGAGTCCACGCGCACCAGGCTTGCCCGATCGATCACCGGGTCAATCGTTGCGAACTCGATCCGCGCGAGATGCACGTCCGCCTCCGCGCCCCACGCGGCAGCCGCCGCGTCGACCGCCGCCTGGTACGTGAGCCACTCCGTTCGTGGCGTGGCGCTGGTCAGAAGGGCGCGCAGTCGCTGCGCCAGCGGTCGTTCGGTGGGATCCAGCGCGATCACCGTGTCGGCCGACGCGGCAATCCAGTGCGCACGGTCCATCGTGAGCGTGCCCGAGCTGGGGGCCAGCCGCCCATCCACGACGACGCGCAGCCGCCGAAAGCCCGCATGCGGCGTGAAGGCGTAGCGCACCTGCGACCCGAGTGCCAGCGCCGTGTCCCCGGAGGGGCCCGCGCCCACGACGCTGCTCTCGTACATCACCGACAGGAGTCGCGTCTCGACCGGCCCGGCCGGCGCCGGCGCGGTTGCCACGATGCGAAGGCTCGACCCGGGCTTGCCGGCCATCCGGACGCGCAGGGTGTTGGTCGCGCGCGCGACGATACGGACCTTCTCCGCCGGGTCGCGGCGCTCCTTCGGGGAATACAGCTCGCGGCCGTTGACCTCGACCGTGGCGTTCAGTCCCTCGCTTTCGCGCTCGTGTCCGCGCTCACGATCACGCTCACGTTCACGGTCTTTGTCGTGCTCATCTCCGTGCTCATCGTCGGGCTCGGCGCCGGGCGTGAACACGAAGGTCAGCGTGTCGCCGACACGGGCACTGAACACCGCCGTGTCGGTTCGCGGCTTTCCATTGTCTCTCGTGAACGTCGCGGGTCCGTAGACGACCACCGGCGCCGATGCCGCCTCGCGGTGTGTTCGCAGTGCGGATGCGCGTTCCAGCGAGGGCGAGGCCGGATCGTCGCGGCGGCAACTGCCGACGGCCAGCGAGAGCCCGACCAGCGGCAGGAGAAGCAAGGGGCGAATGCGGATCATGATGTCCTCCGGGGTGAGGTCAGCGATGCACAGGAGGCCATCGTAGCGCACCCGCCGCCGCGAGCATCACCCGTTCCTTGCCGCCGGGTGCAGACGAACGCAGGCCCGGCCGGCACTCACGCGAACACCGCGCGCACAATAAATTCGGGAACCGTCACCCTCACTTCGCCTTCGATGCCTCGCTTCTATACCGAACCCAAGGTCAGCGTCCTCGCCCGCCCGGTCTTCTCCGAGCCGGCGCACCTCCCCGTGCAGTGGATGGGGGAGAGCACCGACGGCGAACGGCTGGCCGAATTCGCCGGCCGCCTGTGCTACATGAGCCAGAAGAACCCGGCCAGCCGGAGCACACGCGACTACCTGGAGAACATCAAGAAGCAGGGGCACGGGTCGGTGCTCGAGCACGCCACCTACTCGCTGCTGCTCGAGGGCGTCAGCCGCTCGCTGACGCACGAACTGGTGCGGCATCGCGCGGGGTTCGCCTACTCACAGCTCTCGCAGCGCTATGTCGATGAGAGCGACGCGGCGTTCGTGGTCCCGCCGGCGATCATCGGCGACGAGGCGCTCACGGCGCAGTGGCAGGCACAGGTCGAGGGGGCGCAGGCCACGTACATCGCCCTCGTCGAGAAACTGATGGAGCGCTACAGCTGGGTGGCGGACAAGGTGCACCGTCGCAAGATGGCGCGTGAGGCCGCTCGCGGCGTGTTGCCCAACTCCACCGAGACCAAGATCGTCGTCACCGCCAACGCCCGCGCCTGGCGCACCATGCTCGAACTGCGATCGAGCGAAGGCGCCGAGCAGGAGATCCGCCGCCTGGCGCTGGTCGTGCTGCGGACGCTGCAGGGCGAGGCGCCGGGGTTCTTTGCGGACTTCGAGGTCTACGAGGCGCCCGACCGCGTGCAGGCGGCGCGGATTTCGTACCACAAGGTCTGAGCGCGCGCCTTCACGTCGTTTGAATTGCTTCTACCGCGAAGGG
>CAYHCW010000030.1:10846-12816 GCA_964355025.1 uncultured Gemmatimonas sp.
CGAAGGGTTACGGCAACCGCAGCCCCAGATCCCGCTTGCCCCCGGCCGTCACCCGCGCGTCCGGCGCCAGAAGTTGCACGGTGGGATCACCCGGCCCACCGGCACCCATCGTGTTTCTCGGTGTCAGGTTGCCGGTCGCGCCATCGAGCTCGAACACCGTCCACAGCGTGCCCGCCTGCTGGGGCACCGCATAGCTGGCCACCTGCTGCGCGCCGGTGAAGACACGCACCAGCGCGCCCGACAAGAACAGCGTGCTGTCGGCCGCCGAGCTCGGCGCGTTGTAGTTCTGCACGTAGAACCGGTAGGTGCCGGCGCCGAGTTGGCTGATGGTCACGGTTTCGGGGCCGGGTGCCGCCGCGGCGTCCTTGTCGAGACAGGCGAACGGCGCGGCAGCGCAGTTGCCCGGCTGCAGGAAGTAGATCTGCTGCCGCGTGCTGCCCGCCCCCGGCAGCGTCAAGTACAGGTCGAGGTCGCGCCCGGCCGCCGTCCACGTCAGCACCACGCGCCACTGGTTGGCGCTGGCACTCGCCGACAACGTGAGGTCCTGGCTCGCCGTGGTGACGCCGCCAGCCACCGCCACCGTGCGTGATGACTGGGCGAAGCCCGCACCGCGCATCGTGAGCGTGTAGGTGCCGGCGATGAGCCCGGTGAGGCCGTACGACCCGTCGGCCGCCGTGGTGGTCGCCTGCAGCGCGAGCCCCGTCGTGGCGCCCATGCCGGTGCGCACCTCCACGGCGATTCCGCTCGTGATGGCGGCGTTGGTGCTGGCGTTGCGGGCAACCCCGCTCAACGCGCCCGTGGCGGCACTCGTGCGCACCAGTGGAATGTTCTCGACCGTAAGGGCGCCGGTGATCGCCACGGGTGCCACCGACGTGCTCACGAAGTTCGTGGCGCTGATGGACAGCCCCAGCACGCTGCCCGACGCGAGTCCGGCCAGCGACCAGTTGCCGGTGGCGTCGGCCAGCGTGGTGGCGACCACCAGCGCGTCGGCGTCAGTGGCCGTGACGCGCGCACCGGCAACGGCCGTGTTGGCCGGCGCCTCGAGAACGCGCCCGGACATCGCGAAGGTCACGGCGGTGTTCGGGATGACGGTGACCACCTTCGTCCCGCTCTTGCCTTCGCTGGTCGCCGTGATGGTTGCCGTGCCCACGGACACGCCGGTGACGATGCCGGTGCTTGCCCCCACGGTCGCGACGGCCGCACTGCCCGAACTCCACGTCACCGTGCGGCCAACGAGCGCAATGCCCTGCGCGTCGCTCACCGTTGCCTGCAGCGCCAGCGTGGCGCCAACCGCCACCTGAGAGGTCGCGGTACTTATGGTCACCGTCGATACCGGCACGGCGGCGACGGTGATCGCCGCGATGCCGACCTTGCCGCTGACCGTGGCCGAAACGGTCGTTGACCCGGCAGCCACGCCGCGCACGAGGCCCGCGGCATCCACGCTGGCCACGGCGGCGTTGGCGCTCAACCAGGCCGCGCTCTTGCCGGCCACCAACGCTCCCGCCGCGTTCTTCGGCGACGCCGCGAGTTGTTGCGTGGCACCAACGTTGACCGAGACGGTCGAAGGCGTCACCTCCACCGTGGCCACGGCCGTCGGCGACGGGCCCGACGGGCCGCCGTCGCCCGCGCACGCGATTCCTGCAGCCCAGAGGGTCATCGCCAACCAGCCGCCGCGCCTGCCTGCGTACACGGGATTCTCCTCTACAGGGTCTGGCTGGATGACGATCGAGAATGGCCGGCGTTAGGACGCCGGCCATCGCTCACCAACAGTGTGTGACGCGGGTCACGCCGTCGCGGACGTCACTCCTCGACCTCGTCCTTCTTTTCCTTGTCCGACTCGGCGATGACTTTCGCCGCCGCCTCGGCCGGCATCAGCTCGTAGGTCTTGAAGCGGTGCACGAACGTCCCGCGACCCTGCGTCATGGACTGCAGCTTGGTGGCGTACAGGTACAGCTCCGACTGCGGCACGA
>CAYHCW010000031.1:0-2850 GCA_964355025.1 uncultured Gemmatimonas sp.
CCGCCGCGTCGCACCTGTCGCCGATGGTCGACTGGGCCGACCTCGACGGGGCGCTCCTGATCGGCAACGACGTCTACGATGGCACCAAGGTCGTGGACGGCAAGGTCACGCTCCGCGACCGGCCGGGCATCGGTGTGGAGAAGCTGAAGGGCTGAGCCAGGCGGGCCAGCACGGGGCGAGCGGCGCATCCGCTCGCCCCGTTTGCTATGGCTGCACCGGCCGCGCGGCGCCAATGATGCGCCGGGCGCGCACCATGCTCTTCACCAGGCCGTCGTTGTAGTTCGGCGCTGCGGGATCGAAGCTGTCGATGCGCACCCCCGAACCGCCGGGCGTGTGGATGATCGCCTTGTCCTGCAGGTAGATCCCCACGTGGGTGATGCGCTCGGGGCGCTCCGCCGAGGCCTGCTGGCCGAAGAAGAGCAGGTCGCCCTTCAACAGTTGCCGCATGTCGTCGCCGGCAGGCACGTCGATGCCCATCTGCGCCTGCTGGTTGGCGTCACGATTCAACTCCATCCCGTTCAGGCGGAACACCGTCTTGGTGAATCCTGAGCAGTCCATTCCCTTGGGTGACGTGCCGCCCCAGAGGTACGGCACACCGATGAACTGCTTTGCGGTCTGCTCGACCGTCTCGGCGGTGAGAGTGCGCGTCGTCTTCCACTTGGCGTAGTCGGCGACCAGCCGGCGCTCGATGTATCCCTTGCGCCCATCGGGCGTCTCGATCGCACGCCACTTGCCCTGCACCGCACCAGCCTTGAAGAGGACGCCGGGCACGGCGTCGCTCACCGGCAGCGACGCGGTGTCGGGCCTGGTGCGCATGACGCCGAAGTACGCCGTCATGATGACCCTGGGACCGTTCTGCCAGGCATCGGCGCCGGCCTGCTTCGTGAGGTGCATGGCCGGACCCTCGAGCCATCCGAGATACCGGTCGGCGCCCTGGATGTAGTACCAGTCGCCCTGCTTCTTGAGCACCGTCACGACCATGCCCAGCATCACCTGCGTGGCCAGTTCGGCGGAATGCGCGGGGTTGGAGCGCACGTTGCCGACGCTCACCTTCACGATGCCGAACGGCGTGTCCGCCAGCGCCGGGTCGGGGAGGACGCGAATGCTGTCGACGACGAGGCCAAGCTTCGCCGCCTCCAGTGCCGCGACGATGTCCCGGCGCGCATTGGCCCGGTCAACGTCGCCCTTTACGACGAGTTGCGCCGCCTGATGCACGCACGTGACGTCGAACACCGCCACGCGACGATCCGGCGCGTGACGCGCGCGCACGGGAGCGAGCACCGCCTTGCAGGGATCGTCCTGCGCGGTGGCGGGGGCGGGTGCGAGGACTGCGGCGAGCAGCGCGAGACTCAACAGCAGCAGGGAGTTCGGGCGGGGTGTCATGTCGGAGAAAATTGGCGCCTTCGGAGAAGCGCCGCCAGAGCGCCGGGCGTTGCCGCATTCCGGTTCGCATTCAGAGTTCGGATTCCAATGCCGTCATCCGCATTCCGATTCTCACTTCTTCTTTCCGGGCACATTTGCCCCATTCTGGTGCAGCACCAACCCGGTCACGACACCGGACGCGTCCTTCGTGAAGGATACCTGCGCGTCCACGACCTTCAGGAAGAACTCGCCGTCCGACTCCGCAAAGAGCGCAAAGCGCGGCTGGTCGGTGGCCTGCGCAAACAGCTGCGCGCCCTCGCGCGTGATCGTCAGCGCAAATGCCGGGGCCAGCTGAAAGGTGCCGAGGTACCGGTCGAGCGCCTCGGCGCTCAGCGTCACTTCCTTGCGCACCTTGGGCAGCGGCGCGAGCGGCAGGGAGGGGTCGAGCAGGTGAAAGCCGATATCATCCACGCCCTGCGCCGTATTGGAGAGCACGACGATGCCCTGCCCCGTGGCCTCGACGTAGCCGGCAAAGGTGCGATAGCCGCCGGTGCCGCCGTTGTGCCAGACGATGGTATTCCCCGCGGGGGTCTTCAGGCGATGCCAGGCGAGGCCGATGGCCATGGCTGGCGAGATGGCCTTCCGCTCACCGTGCGCCATGGCGAGCGTGGCGCCAAGCGGCTTCGACGTCGAGTCGGCGTTGGCCCGGAGATACGTCAGCATGTCGTTCACGGTCGAGCGCAGCGCGCCCGCGCCGGCGAGCGTCGGCAGGTCCCAGTTGTGGGCCGCCGACCCGTCGGGACCATGTCCTGGCGCCAGTCGCTTCTGCAACGATGAGGTCAGCGTGATGCGGGTGTCCTTCAGGCCCAGCGGCTTGAGTACGCGCGCGGTCACAATGGACTCGTAGTCCTTGCCCGCCCTGAGCGACAGCGCGTGCCCGAGCAGGCCGACGCCGAGGTTTGAATACTCGTACTTCTCGCCGATGGCGCGCGGGAGCTTGTAGCGCCCAAGGAACTCGTACATCTGCGCGACCGTGTAGTCGGCGTACGGGTTGGTGTTGTCCTTCGGCTTGAAGTTGTCGGGCATCCCCGGCAACCCGGAACTCTGCGTGGCCAGGTCGAGCAGCGTGATCTCCCTGCCGTCCAGCCCGGGAATCACCGTGCCGGCCGGCAGGAACTTCACGACCGGGTCAGCCAGCGCCACTTCGCCCTTCCTCACCATGTCGGCGAGGATCGATGCCGTGAAGGTCTTGGTGATCGAGCCGATCTCGAAGACCGTGTTGCCATCGAACGGCTGCACGCCGGCGTTGGGACCGTAGGCGATGACCCGGCGCTGGTTGTCCCGCGACACGAATCCGACGGCCACCCCGGCGAACCGGCCGGCATCGACGCGCTCCTTCAGGATGGCGCGGACGGCGGAGTCGCTGGGAGTGGACTGCGCGGCGAGGGAAGCCGCGGCAACGAGGGAGAGGAGGAGTGGGCGCATGGG
>CAYHCW010000031.1:2950-12746 GCA_964355025.1 uncultured Gemmatimonas sp.
ACTGCGCGGCGAGGGAAGCCGCGGCAACGAGGGAGAGGAGGAGTGGGCGCATGGGGCGTGTGATTGAGGATTTGGATTCCGGATGGCGATCACGGATTCCGAATTCGGATTGCGATGGGCGATGATGACCAACGAAATCGACGCGTCGGCCGGACAATCGTCAATCGCAATCCGTCATCGGGATCCTCAATCGCAATCCGAGATCCTGATCCTGAATCTCTTCCTAGAGCGCCTCCACCCCACCCACCGTCACCCGATGCGAAATCAGCGGAGGCGGCGTCACGTCGTCCTCGCCAATGACGATCGCCTCCTTCACGCAGGCCAGGCCGCGCTCGGCGCCCGCCGCGTCGCTGGCGAAGACGGCGGCCAGCGGCTGGCCGCGCATGATGCGATCGCCCGGACGGACCAGGATGCGAAAGCCCACCGACGGATCGATGGTGTCTTCCATCGTGTTGCGCCCGCCGCCCAACGCGATGATGCCCCGCCCGAGGACCCGCGGTTCGACCCGCTGGATGAGCCCGGCACGATGCGCGAAGAACATCGGCTGCTCGGCCGCCTGCGGCAGCACCTCCCCGGGCGCATCGACGACCCTGGGATCGCCCCCCTGCGCCTCGACGACCTGACGGAATTTCTCCAGGGCGGCTCCCGTGTCGAGCGCGTTCTCGAGTCGCTCGCGCGCCTCGCCGATATCGCCGGCCGCGCTGCCGAGCACCATCATCTCGGCGCCGAGCGCCAGCGTCAGCTCGCGGGTGTCGGCCGGGCCGCCGCCGCGCAGCACGTCGAGGCTCTCCTCGATCTCGAGCGCATTGCCGCACGCGGCGCCCAACGGCTGGTCCATCGACGTCAGCAGGGCCACCACCGGGCAGCCACGGCGGGCGCCGATGGCAACCATCGACTGCGCCAGCCGGGTCGCGCGCTCGAGGTCCGGCATGAAGGCGCCGGCCCCGGTCTTCACGTCGAGCACGAGGCCGCTGAGCCCTTCGGCGAGCTTCTTGCTCATGATCGACGCCGCGATCAGCGGAATGGCCTCCACGGTCGCGGTGGCGTCGCGCAGGGCATAGAGCTTCTTGTCGGCGGGCGCGATTTCGCCCGTCTGGCCGATGAGGGCGCACCCGAGCCGTTCCACCTGGGCGCGCGCCTCGGCCAGCGACAGGCGGGTATTGAAGCCGGGAATCGATTCAAGCTTGTCGAGCGTGCCGCCCGTGTGTCCCAGCCCGCGACCGCTCATCATCGGCACCGCCAGCCCGCACGCGGCCACCAGCGGCGCGAGGACGATGGAGATCTTGTCGCCCACGCCGCCGGTGGAGTGCTTGTCGATGACCGGCCGGTCGAGGTCGGCGAACTCAAGGCGCCCGCCACTGTCGAGCATGCCCTCCATCAGGGCGTAGGTCTCCTCGTCGTCGAGGCCCTGGAAGAAGATGGCCATCAACAGCGCGGCCACCTGGTAGTCGGGGAACGCGCCCGCGGCGTAGTCCGCGGCGAAGGTGCGCCACTCGGCGGGGCTGATGCGGCCCCCGTCGCGCTTGCGACTGATGAGTTCGATGAGATGCATTGACCGTGCGGCGACGCGTGCCCAACGTTCTCGTGCTGGCCATGGTGCAGAGGACACAGGCACAGGAGCATCGGGACCGCGATCAGCAGTGAAAAGGTGGACGCGGCGGCTGAACCCGAAAGCGCCGCCGAAGTGCACACTGGCCCTCGCGGCCAGTTCCTTGAACTACGACGCACCGTACAAAGCGTCACGCCCGCAAGCCGGCATCGCGGTATCTTGAGCGATCGGTCGGCACGGGAGCAGCGACCCGCACCACCAGCAGCAGGCAGCCATCGAGTGGAGGAAGCCGTGACCAACCCAAGCGCGAACCCGGTAGACGCCGGCGAGGAAATTTCCCGGCTCCAGGCCCGCGTGCGCGAGCTGACGCGGGAGAAGGAACACCTGGTCGCCATCGTCGACATCCTGCAGGACATCTCGAGTTCCCTGCACTTCGTCGACATCCTGCAGGCGATCGCCGGCAAGCTGGGCAAGATGTTCGGCCTCGACCGCTGCTCGATCTTCCTGGCCGGCGAACGAGGCGAGGGCGTGCGGCTGGTGGCGAGCTACGAGGACCCGTCGATTCGCAACCTGGTCGTCGACCTCGATCGCTACCCCGAACTGAAGCGGGCCTTTGAAAGCGGCGAAACGGTGTTCATTCCCGACGCCGTGAACGACCCGGCGTACCGCAACGTCCGCACGGCACTCGATGCCCGCAACGTGCGGTCGATCGTCGTGGTGCCCATCCAGTGGCGCAAGGACGTGATCGGGGCGATTTTCCTGCGTACGGAACGCGATGCCATGCCGTTCTCGGACGCCGACGTGCGGTTCACGCAGGTCGTTGCCGAGCTCACGGCCAAGGCGCTGCGCAACGCACACCGGTTCGAGGCACTGCTGCGGTCCTCAGAGACGCAGGAGAAGAGCGATTCGCGCCGGGCCGACCTCGAGCGGATTGCGCTGGTCGCCTTCCTGCGCCGCCTGCTCGACCGGTACGCCGGTTCGCAGGACCATATGTGGGCCGAGACGCTGCTGCCCAAGGCGTCGGACGAGGAGCTTGAGCGCCTCGTCGAAGTCGCGCTGAACGTCGTCGCCGAAGAAGCCAAGGGCTGACCCTCTTACCGAGCACACGCACCATGATCAGCAAGAAACTGACGGCCGCCATCAACGCGCAGGTCGGCAACGAACTGGGCGCCTCGCATCAGTACATCGCCATCGCGACGTTCTTCGACCAGGAAGGGCTTCCCGCGCTGGCGCAGCACTTCTACAAGCAGTCGCTCGAGGAGCGCGAGCACGCGATGCGCTTCGTCAAGCTGGTGCTCGACGCCGGCGCCGACGTGAGGGTGCCGGCAATCCCCGCGCCCAAGACGGGATTCAAGAACGCCGCCGAAGCGGTGAAGCTGGCGCTTGACTCGGAAAATCGCGTCACCGCGCAGATCAACGCGCTCATGGACCAGGCGATCAGCGACAAGGACCACGGCAGCAAGAACGCGCTCGAGTGGTTCGTGAACGAGCAGCGCGAGGAGATGGCGTCGATGGACACGCTGCTGCGCATGGTGAAGCGCGCCGGCGAAAACGGCCTGTTCTTCGTGGAGAACTTCCTGCTGCAGGGCGGGCTCTCCGAAGCCCCGGCCGGAAAGGACGCTGCCGAGTAGGCCGATGACCGTAGGATCCTGCTCCGAGGCGCCGCCGACGTGACCACGCCAGCGGCGTCGGCCGCGCGCGCGGCGTCGCTGCGCGACGCTCTGACGCGTGCGTCGCACGAGTACTACGTGTTCGACCGGCCGTCCCTCAGTGACGCCGAGTACGACGCGCTCTTTCGCGAGTTGCAGTCCCTCGAGCGCGAGTACCCCGCCCTGCGCACCGCCGACTCGCCCACCCAGCGAGTCGGCGCCGAGGTCGGTGCCTCGCACCTGGCCAAGTACGCGCACCTCGTGCCAATGGGCTCGCTGAACAACGCGTTCAGCCATGAGGAGCTGGAGGACTGGGCCGTCAGCGGGCGCGACGTCGCCGGGGACGACTTCGACCGCTCCGGATTCTGCTGCGAACTGAAGATCGACGGCGCGGCCATCAGCCTCACGTACAAGGACGGCGTGCTCGTCACCGGCGCCACCCGCGGCAATGGCAGCGTGGGCGAGGACGTCACCGCCAACGTGCGCACCATCCGCGACATCCCGCTGCGGCTGCAGGGCGCGGGGTGGCCGCCGCTCATCGAGATCCGCGGCGAGGTCTACATGACCTTCGACGGGTTCGAGAAGATGAACGCCGAGCGTGTGGCGGCGCTCGAGCCGGTCTTTGCCAATCCGCGCAACTCCGCGGCGGGCGCCCTGCGACAGAAGGACCCGGCGGTCACCGCCAGGCGCCCGCTGCGCTTCTTTGGCTACGCCTACGCGGTACCCGGCCTGGTGGCGCTGCCCTTTGCGTCGCAGTGGGACCTGCTCGAGACGCTGGCCAGTTGGGGCATACCGGTGGCCCCGCACCGCCGGCGGTGCGCGACAATGCCAGAGGTGCACGCCTGGGCGCACGCGCTCGAGACAACGCACCGTGCCGCGCTGGCCTTCGCCATCGACGGCGGCGTGATCAAGGTGAATTCGCTCACCACGCAGGCCGACCTCGGCTCCACTGCCGGCGGGCGCGAGCCACGCTGGGCGATTGCGCGCAAGTTTGCGCCCGACATTGCCGAGACCCGGCTGGTGGACATCGAGATTCAGGTGGGGCGCACCGGCGTGCTTACCCCGCGTGCCGTGCTCGAGCCGGTGGAGATCGGCGGCACGACCGTCACCTACGCAACCCTGCACAACTTCGACCAGATCGCCGAGAAGGACCTGCGCATCGGCGACATCGTGCTGGTCAAGCGCGCCGGCGACGTGATTCCGCAGGTGCTTGGCCCCGTGCCCGACAGGCGCGACGCCTCGCACCCGCCAGTGCCGTTCATCGCACCCACGCACTGCCCGGTGTGCGGAACGGCCGTGGTGCGCGTCGAGGGCGAAGTCGCCCTGCGGTGCACCAACGAAGCCTGCCCCGCGCGGCACCTCGAGGAACTGGTCCATTTCACCGCGCGCAACGCGATGGACATTCGCGGCCTCTCCGAGCAGCGGGTGCGCCAACTGCTGGAAGCGGGGCTCATCAACGACCCGGCGTCGCTGTACGGGCTCACCGAGGAGGTGCTCTCCGCGCTGCCGCGGCTGGGCGAGAAGAGCGCCGAGGCGCTGGTGGCCGCCATTGACGCGTCGCGAGCGCAGCCGCTCTCGCGGCTGTTGTTTGGCCTGGGCATTCCCGACGTCGGCGAGGAGACGGCCAAGCTGCTGGCGCGCCGGTTCGGCACTGCCGACGCGCTGCGGGTCGCCACGCTCGAGGAGATCGAAAGCATTCACGGCGTGGGGCCGTCCATTGCCGCGTCGGTGAAGGGGTGGTTCGGGGTGGAGGAGAACTGCGCGCTCGTGGCGGCGCTGGCCACGGCGGGCGTGAACACAACCGAACCGCGGCACGCCGAGTCCGGTGGTGCCCTGCTGGGGAAGAAGATCGTCCTCACTGGAACATTGCCGACGCTGGCCCGAGGCGAAGCCAAGGAGTTGGTGGAACGCGCGGGCGGCAAGGCCATTGACTCGGTGTCCAAGAACACCGACTTCGTGGTCGCCGGCGCCGAGGCGGGCAGCAAGCTCGAGAAGGCGCGGGCACTGGGTATTGAGGTGATTGACGAGGCCGAGCTCTTGCGCCGTATCGGCCGCTGACCCCTTCTTTGATGGATATGGCCACCACATACGCCCTCGCCTCGACGCCGCTCGTCGCGCTCCCTCGCCAGTCCCTGGCCGCCCTGCGGGGCGCGCTGATGCGCGACCTCGGCGGCGGCTACGCCACCTACCTGCAGGAAGCGGGCTACGCCGGGGGCGACGCGGTCTTCTCGTCGTTCCGCGACTGGCTGGCCTCGCGCGGGGGCGACGCCGACACCGTGGGGTTCACCGAGTTCCAGGGATTGGCGGCGGAGTTCTTTCGCGACGCCGGCTGGGGCACGCTCGAAGTCGGCACTCTGCACGACGTCGTGATTACGCTCGACAGCACCGACTGGGCCGAGGCCGATCCCACGCTCAACATCGGCTTTCCCGCGTGCTATTACACCATGGGCCTGCTGGCCGACTTCTTTGGGCGCGTGGCCGAATCGCCGATGGCGTGCTACGAGGTGGAGTGCCGGTCGAACGGCGCGTCGCGCTGCCGGTTCCTGCTGGGGTCGGCCGAGGTGATTGGGCAGATCTATCAGAGGATGACTGAGGGCGTGGACTACCTGAGCGCGGTGGGGGAGTTGGCGTAACGGCGAACTGCTACCACGAAGGGGCGAAGGACACGAAGGGCCACGAAGAACGAACTGGGGGGAACTGCGATGGACGTGCAGTTCCCCCCGCTTATTCTTCGTGGCCCTTCGCGCCCTTCGCACTTCGTGGTAGCAGTTTCAGTACCCCCCCGGATCATCCAGGTACACCGCCTCGTACTTCGGATTCGGCCCCAGCTCGCCATTGATCAGGATCTCCCGATCCCACGGCAGCACGATGGTGCTCTCGGTGGCCAGCGCGTAGAAGTCGGGTTCGTACGTGCCGCACCGGAAACTGACGGCGGTGCGCACGTCGCTGGCTCCGGCATTGATGATCGCGGCCTTGGCGAGGCGCAGGGTGGCCCCGCTGTCGCAGGTCTCGTCGACCAGCAGCACCCGCTGGCCGCGCACCTGCCCGGGGGCGCCGCCGAGCACCGCAGGGGTCTCGCGCACGTGCTCGGTGCCGTAGCGCCGGCTCACCAGGATCGAATGAAACTCGCAGTCAAGAATGGCCGCCACGACGCAGCCGGGTACGACGCCGGCCGTGGCGACCCCCACGACGACTTCGGGAACGAAATCCCGGGCGACCTTGAGGGCGAGGGCGCGGGAGAGTTCACCGAACAGCGGCCACTCCACGTGCAGGACGCCCTTGACGGGGTCCACGGCGGTCTTGCGGGGTGACATGAAATCTCCTGGTGAGGAGCGCGCGGGGCGCCGATCGTGAAGGTACCCCCGGCCCTGCCGGAGCGGAAGCGTGGTTGCTCCCCCTGCGGGACGCGCATAGGTTGTGCCGTACCACGCCTCCCGCGCGTCTATAGTTGGCTCCGTCAGCGAACGCCGCGCTGCCTGCCTCTTTTCTCCTCCAGCGAACCCGCCGCGCCCTATGTCTTGGTGGAGCCGCCTCTTGGGCGGCAGGTCCGAACGTGACGCCAGACCGCAGCGCCTCGACTACTTGAACGAGGCGCTGCTCCTTGAGCGTCAGGGTGACTACGACGCGGCCATCACGTCGTACCGGCTCGCGTTGCGCGACCATCCGGACGACCTGCGCGTGCTGCAGAACATGGCCATCGCGTATTCGCGCACCGGACGGCTGGAAGAGGCAATTCGGGCGTACCGGCGCGCGCTCGAAATCGACCCGTCGCAATCGGGGGCGCACTACGGCCTGGCGTTCCTGCTGATCAAGCGGGGCGACACGGGCGAAGCCGAAAAGCACCTCGAGGCGTTCCTCGCCGGTCCGCCGGACGGCGCCGAGTCGGAACGCTGGGTGCGGCACGCCGAATCGACACTCGAACAACTGCGAAACCCGACCACCGGCGAGGCGCCGGCTGGTTCGAGCGAGGGGTAAGTGGGCAAGGTTCTTTCGATCGTGAGTCAGAAGGGCGGCGTCGGCAAGACGACGACGGCGGTGAACCTGGCGGCGGCCTTCGCGCGACGGGGTCTCAAGACGCTGCTCGTCGATGTTGATCCGCAGGGCTCGGTGCGTTACGGCATTGGCCTGCGCAAAGGCGCCGACACGCGCGGCTTTGCCGACTACATGCGCGGCGCCCGCACGCTGCGCGAGGTCATACTTCCCACCGCCATGCCGTGGCTCCGCGTGATGCTCGTGGGCACCGTGACCGACGGAGCCGACCACAGCGACTACCAGTCGCACGTCGCGGCCAGCGACCTGCTGCCGCGCATGCTGCAGGCGGCGAGTGAGCGGTGCGACATCGTGGTGGTGGACACGCCGCCGGGCCTGGGGCCGATCACTCGCCGCGTGCTGCTGAGCAGTGATCGCGTGCTGGTGCCGCTGCAAGCGGAGCCGCTGGCGCTCCAGACCACGCCGCAGATCCTGCGCAGCATCCAGGACGTGGTGAAATCCAACCCGGCCCTCACGCTCGACGGCATCCTGCTCACGATGTTCGAGGCCGGCAACCCGTCGTGCGAGCGCACGGTGGCCTATGTGCGGGAACACCTGCCGGCGGGCATGGTATTCGACATCGTGATTCCCCGCTCCACCGCCCTCGCTGAGGCGTTTGCCGCCGGGCAGCCCGCCGTGGTGCGCGACCCCGCCGATGCCGCCAGCCAGGCGTACGTGAACCTTGCCACGAAGCTGGCCGAACGGCTCACCAAGCCGGCGGAATGAGACGCGCGCCGTGGTGGGTGGCTGCGTCGGTCGCCGCCGCCGCCGGGGCAGGTGCCTGCTCCGACGTCGGCACCGCGCCCGACGCCATTGTCGCCATCGCGTTCGACACGCTGCCCTACCCGGCCGTCGTGGCCGGCGACACGCTGCGCGATTCGCTGGGGCGCGCCGCACCGCTGCGCGCGGTGGCCTACAATGCGGACGGCGACGTCATCGCCAGCCCGGCGCTGCGCTACCTCGCGCTCGACACGGGCGTGCTCATCGACCCGCGGGGCTACCTGGTGGCGACCACCCGCATCAGCGGCAGCGTGCGCGTGGTGGCTGCCGCCAGCGCGCTGCAGTCGCTGACGAAGAGCGTGCTGGTGACGCGCGCGCCCACGAGGCTGGCCGTGTCAGGGAGTGCGGCGGACACCGTGAAGTATGCCCTGCCCGACGCCGCGTCCAACGTGAGCCGGGCGCTGACCGTCAAGCTGACGCGCGACAGCGCCGGCACGGCGCTGGGCGTCCCCGGGTTCCTGGTGAGCTGGCAATTGACGTTTCGGGGGGTGACGGTCGAGCGCAGCGACACGACGCTCGCCTCGCTCTGGGACGACGCGAGGCACGCCAGCGTGCTCGACACGACCAGCACCGACGGCGCCGCCGGGCGCTCGCTGCGCATTCGGTCGAATGCGCTGCCGTCCGCGGCCGACTCGTTCGTCGTGCTCGCCACGACGCGGTATCGGGGGGTGGTGGTAGCGGGAAGCCCCGCCAGGTTCGTAATTCACTTCCGTCCGAAGTAGGCGCGCCGACCGCGGCTCCATCTGCGCGGCGCGCATGTACCTTCGCCGTGTGGAGACCGAGATGATCGCTCGAGGAGGCCCGCGCCCAGCGCCGGGCACGCTGAACAAGATCTTCTTCGACGCCATGGCGGCGTACGACCGCCCCGATGCGATGAACGTTCGCGTGGCCGCGGGACAGTGGGTGGGCATCTCGCATCGAGAGACGGAGCGCCGGGTGCGCGAGCTCTCACTTGGCCTGCGCGAGCTCGGCCTTCAGCCGGGTGACCGCGTGGCGCTCATCTCCGAGAATCGGCCGGAGTGGGCCATCGTCGACTGGGCCTGCCTCACGGCACGTCTGGCCGACGTGCCCATCTATCCGTCGCTTCCCGCCGAGCAGGTGGTGCACCCGATGAACGACTCGGGCGCAACGGTGATCTTCGTCTCGGACGCGGTGCACGCCGCGAAGGTCGCGTCGATTCGCGCGCAGTGCCCGGCGCTGAAGCACGTCATCGCATTCACGAGCGAGCGCATTGCCGGCGCCGACCTGACGCTTGCCGAGGTGGCGGCGCGCGGCGCGGCGGTCGATTCGCCGGAGCGCGCGGCCCAGTGGAAAGCCGAGGCGCTGGCCGTGCAGCCCGACGACCTGGCCACGCTCATCTATACGTCGGGGACCACCGGGCTCCCCAAGGGCGTGATGCTGACGCACGACAACGTCTATTCAAACGTGCAGGCATCGCTGCAGGTGCTGCCCTTCAACCACGGGCACGAAGTCGCGCTCAGCTTTTTGCCGCTGTGCCACATCTTCGAGCGCATGGGCGACTACTGCTACTGGGCCATCGGCGCGGCCATTCACTACGTCGAGAACTTCGACCTCGTGCCCATCTGCCTGCAGGAGGCGCGCCCGACCTTTGCCATGTCGGTGCCACGGCTGTACGAGAAGATGTATGCCCGGGCATTCGAGAACGCGCTGGCCAGTGGCGCGGTGAAGAAGCGCATCTTCTTCTGGGCGCGCGCGGTGGCCGACCGCTGGGCTGACGTGAAGCTGGCCGGGCGCGAGCCGGCGGGTCCGCTGGCGTGGCAGTATGCGC
>CAYHCW010000032.1:0-12746 GCA_964355025.1 uncultured Gemmatimonas sp.
TCCTCGAGCGGCTGGCGCATGGCGTCGAGCACGTAGCGGGGCAGCTCGAGCAGTTCGTCGAGAAAGAGCACGCCGCGGTGCGCCAGGCTCACCTCGCCCGGACGCGGCCCGCTGCCGCCACCGATGAGCCCGGCCTGCGAGATGGTGTGGTGCGGCGCGCGAAACGGCGGCACCCTGCCGGGAATCACACCGGTCGGCAACAGGCCGCCAATGGAGTGAATGGCCACCACCTCGAGGTGCTCGTCGGGCGTCAGCGGTGGGAGTATGGTGGGCAGGCGCCGCGCGAGCATCGTCTTCCCCGCCCCGGGCGGCCCTTCGAGCAGCAGGCTGTGCGAGCCGGCGGCGGCGATTTCGAGCGCGCGCTTGGCCATGCCCTGCCCGGCGACGTCGGTGAGGTCGAGGCCGTCGTCGAGCAACGCGGGTGACGTGGCCGGTATTGCGGGCGCGGTGAGGCGGCCGGCGCGCAGTGCTTCTACGAGTGACGCCAGCGTGCTCGCGCCGGCCAGCGTCGCGCCGACTACGAGCGACGCCTCGCCGCCGTTGGCTTCGGGCAGCACGAGCGCGCGGTAGCCGCGCTGCTGCACCAGGCGCGCCATCGACAGCGCGCCGCGAATGGGGCGCACGGTGCCGTCGAGGCCAAGTTCGCCGGCGACGCACAGGCCTTCGACGCACTCCGGCGGGATCTGCCCGCTGGCCGCAAGCACGGCGAGTGCGATGGGGAGGTCGAAGGCGGTGCCGGTCTTCACCTGGTCGGCCGGACTCAAGTTCACCGTCGTGCGCCGCGCCGGCACGTCGAAGCCGGAGTTCACGAGCGCGGCGCAGACACGCTCGCGCGCTTCCTTCACGGCGTTGGACGCCAGCCCGACGATGGACCACGCGGGGAGGCCGCGGGCGACATCGACCTCGACGAGGACTGGATGGGCGTCAACGCCCAGGACGGAGGCGGAATGAACGGAGGCGAGCATGCCACATGCTACGGGCGCGCCGCACGCGCCGTATCATCGCGGCACCGCAGCCGTCGTCATTCGGACGCACGATGCGACTCGCGAAGCCGCGTGCGCCGACCTCTTTGACCACATCGAACGCTTTTGCAATCCCATCCGGAGGCATTTGACCCTGAACAACAAGAGCCCAATCAACTTCGAGCGGCCGGCAGCAGCTAAGCTCACTGTCCACGCAACCCGGCACAGCCCAGATCCTCTCGACCCCACTCGGGTGGTGGACCACTGAGCGTACGAGACCCCGGCTCCAGTTTCAACCCTCCAAGCAATCCCGGGACGACATCAGTTTCAGTCACTGCGACAGAAGCCCCTGAGGAGCGCGGGGCCATGACTTCTCCGGCGCCCATGCGACCTCTGATCGTCTCGATCCCCGATCTCTGCCGCCACGAGAAACCAATATGTAGCACTCAAGCAAGTCGGGCTCGCCGGCCGAGACTACCCCAGTGTTCTGAGGGTAGACTCGGCTTGGCGAGCACGATCAATGCAGCGGCAGCAGCCAGAATGACATCCTCGATTCACGATGTACTTCAGCGAGTCACCACTTCATCGGACCGACGCAGCTGCCTTCTCCGATACTCCCTGTTCTCGTAGAATGCCAAGATCAGAAGGAAAAGCAGCCCACTAGCCGAAGGCCACGGACTTCGTGCCCATTCACGGAGCAATGGGTATGTAAGTCCTGCGAGATCGCTCTTCAGCACTGTGGCTGCAAGCATCGCGACTGCGCACACGGTGACTCCAGACACCTTCCGTGCTCGCGGCAACAGGAATGCTCCGCCCGCCTCGCCCACGACGACTCGCATCGTGACCGCCAGCACCTGGAGCGCGGTTGGATACAGCAGTAGCAACGCAGATCCCAGCTTGCTGACAGCGGTCGGCGGGCCGTCCTGCATCATTGGAAGCGCGGGCGCGAGAATTACGTACCCGTACCCGCTATACAGCACCCCGGCACCCAATCTTCGCAGAAATCTATCGGACATGTGAACTCCTGTTGGAGAATAGAACCGGCGTCTCCGCTGCGTACACCAGGCGTGACCTCAATCTCAGCCTCACGCAGGGGAATCGTGAGATGATTGCGCTCTACCACGCTACGAGTATCGCGCCTACGTTTGCTGGACACAACCGAGGTCAACCACTGAGATCACGTCTCCATATTCATTCCACGTCACCCGGAAGTAACAAATCCACCCTGGTTCGGTCATCTCCCCGCCCTGGCTACCTCCCACGTCAACTCCATCAGGGTCGGGATAGAAATCGGTGCAGGTCCCAGATGAATTGCGTGGTCGCCAACGAGTGGCCAGCTCTTCACGGTAGCTACCGGCAATCGGGGCGGCGAGAGATCTCCAGTGACTCGCGGCGCGTATCAGGCTGTTGTCATCTTCGCGCAGCGATTCCCCACCGGTGCAACCACACGTGACCTTGTAGTCAGCTTTGCACTTATTGTACTCTTGCACGGCCCGGTTGGTCTTCTGCGTCTGCCAGCTGAAGCCGGCCACACCCGCTGCGCACGCCAAAATGTTCAGGCCGGGAATCTCGCAGACTGTGACCATAACCGCAGCGGCGATCCAATACTCTACCCACGCGGATTCGACAGCGGTCTTCTTCGCAGCGCAGGGCGGGGGATCGTTGAGGTTATCGGACAAGCATGGATCCGAATAGTCCGCCTTTGGTCGAAAGGCTGCGATACCAGCGGCGGGCGCATCGGAGAACAGCGGGCGCGCGGCGAGGGAGGCCGCTAGCGTCCGTGCAGTGCGCACTTCGGCATCCCCGTACTTCACGGCTACCACCTCTCGGACCTCTCCGTTCTGCGTGACAGTTTCGCGACGCTCAAGATCCCAGCTCGCTTCGCGGCGGATCCACCGCAGAGTAATGCTGATGATCGTCCTTCCGTCCCGTATCAAGCGAATGCTCGATGCAGGGGCATCGCCGATGCCCCGCGATTCGATCGTGTCGGTACGTGACTTGGACGACGCTTGCTTGCGGATCCACGCTACTCGGCTGCGAGGCAATCCAACTTCCGAAACGGCCGGAGCAAAGACGCGTACCGCACCGAAGGTGCGGTCCGAGAGGCTACCAACACCGACGCTACGAGCAACCTCCGAGGCCGGCACGCGTGCACTTTGCTCTTTGTGGATCGCTCGGCGTCCGCCGACTGCGGCAATATCAACGGTTCTCGTTATAACGACCTGCTCGTCATCGTTGTTAGCGACGATGGCGCGAGGTCCGGCGATGGAGCCGTCGAGACTGGGAGACGGCGGATCTGTCACGCTGTCTCCGCACGACGCCAAAAACGCGACGATGCAGGAAGTGACAATCCGTAGTCGCCAACTGCCTGGGGTTCGTTTCCCGAGGAAACGAGTCGCTCTGCCCGTCCGCTCGTGCTCGCTGTCTGGTTGCATGTCGAGTTCCTGTGTGTGGCGTCTAAGGGGGGGGGCGAGAGTAGGTTGCCGTTGTTCTCGGCACGCACACGATAGCGGGTAGTGCATGGCATCACTCACCCGCTATGTAACGTTTCGTGAAAATCAGGGTTTGCCTTTCACCCACTACCCGCGTTACTTGGCCGACGGTCGGAAACGTGACGTCCTCCGTGACGTCCTCCCCAGAATCGGAGTCGCTTCGTAGCTTGTGAGTCCCTGTCTGGCGCTCTTCCCCGATCCCGGAGCCAGCAGCGGGACTGACGCTTTGATGTAGATGGGTGGCGGGGCCAAACTCCCGGGAGGGAGGAGCGGCCCGATGCGAGCAAGGCGATTCAGCCAGGAGCAGATCGTCCAGGCCCTGCGGCGGGCGGAGGCCTGGACTCCGGTCGTCGAGATCTGCCGGAAGTTGAACTTCACGGACACGACGTTTTACCGGTGGAAGAAGCGGTTCACCGGGCTCGACGTCAGCGAGGTGCGGGAGTTGCGGCAGGTCCGGGAGAAGAACAGAAAGCTCAAGCAGGTGGTCGCCGAGTTGACCCTGGACAAGCAAATCCTCCGCGAGGCGCTAGGAAGAGAATCGCCCCGGGTCTTCCGGAGCCTCAGTCAGTTGAGTTCTCCGCGCTGACTCGGCTGGACTGCCACTGTTGTACTCCTCGGGAATACCGCATCTCACCGACGTGCATTGGGCGCTGCGGTTACGCCCTCCAGAGCCCCCTTGCCCTTGCCCGGGGGACGAGCGCTCGAGCCCCGTCATTGTATCGTTTGACTGTCCGGACTCAAGTTCACCGTCGTGCGCCGCGCCGGCACGTCGAAGCCGGAGTTCACGAGCGCGGCGCAGACACGCTCGCGCGCTTCCTTCACGGCGTTGGACGCCAGCCCGACGATGGACCACGCGGGGAGCCCGCGGGCGACATCGACCTCGACGAGCACAGGGTGGGCGTCAACACCGAGCACCGAGGCGGAATGGACGGAGGCGAGCATGCCATACTGTGCGTGCCCGCCTCACCGGATGCGTCATCACGGTGCTGCGCGCCTATCCAAACGAACGCGGGGGGGCCGAGCAACCCGATCCGCGCCGATCCGCTATCGAGTGGCGCTTTGTAACACGGTGGAGAATGCGCGCATGCCTGGGCTGATCGGCTCGAGACTGATGGTAACCTGGTAGCCACAGGCTGCGGCGACCCGCACGAGCGTCGCGATCTCAATATTGTCGCTCTGCTCGATCTGCTGAACGCGGGCCCGTGAGACGCCGGCCTCCGTGCCGACGACGCGCAACGAGCGCCTCGACTCGTCCCGCGCGTGCGCGAGCAGGGAGCCCACCGCACCCTCGAGGACGACCTTCTCGATTTCTTCCGGGGCATAGGCGCGGATGGCGTGCGCGCGCTGCGGCCCCGTGACCACGTCAGCGTCGCCGACCGTGGCAAGCAGCTCCATGAACGCATCATCCGGTTGTGCCTTCAGTCCGAGTGCCGCCTGGACCGCTTGCTTGGATCTGCTCATGGTGTGGGTTCCTTAAACACGGGTACGCCCTGTTGATAAGCCGCAATCACGGTGAGCACAACACGCAGCGTGTCGATGTTCGGCGCGTTGTCTTCCTTGATCTCGCAATTCACAATCCCCGCACCATCGCCCTGCAACAGAAACAGGTAGACGCGAGCGCCTCCGACCTCTCCGCCGCGGCTGGTCGATTTGAGTTCCCAGATCGGCGACGATTTCAGCTTTACCAGGTGTTGGCTGCTCCGACCCTGTTCGTGCAGTTCCCTCATCATCTTGATCATCATCGCGACACCGCGCTGCTTGCCGTCCTCTTCGAGGGCGAGCAGCTCGTCGATGATGATTGCATGGTCGGACTGCAACTGCGTCGGATGGCGTGCGAGTTCCAGTCTCACGTCAAGTCTATCATATACAGTTACCCCTTGTCAAGTCAAGCGTAGACGGCCGGTTATTTGCGCGCACCTCACGCAAGGCCACATCCGCCTGCGGGCCACATGCTGTACGCTGCGTCCCCACCTCGACGCCGGCGTCATCAGTCCGCCGCCGGCGTCGTCAAACAGACGCACGTGCCTCCCGTCAAGAACGACCAGCGTTGGTATCTTGAGAGCCAACGCGACGCGCACGGACCGACTCCTTCACCGAATGACTTGGATGCTACCTTCACACCGTCGGCTCATCTGCGTACGCGCCGCGACCCTGCTGGCTGCGCTGGCGACGTCGGCGTGCGCCGACAGGGCACCGACTGCCGCAGCGGCTGCGACGACCCCAGCCAAAGCCGCCCCGGTCTTTCTCGATGGCCAGGCGCAGATCGTCCCGGCCTTCAACGACTCCACCCAGTGGATTCGTCAGGAACTCTGGGTGGAGACGACGTTCGATACCGACGGCGACGGCAGGAAGGACCGGATGCACGTCGACGTGACCCGCCCCAGACAGACGGACACCGAAGGGCTGAAGGTGCCAATCCTCTTCGGCTCGTCGCCGTATTACGGCGGCACCAACATCGGCCCCAACAACGGCGCGCTGAATTTCTGGAACGTGCGCCAGGAGGTCGGGGCAGTCCCGATACCGCGCAACATTCAGCCGCCGCTCCCCTTCAACCCGGTGCATCCTCGCATCTCAAACGTGCTGGTCAGCACCTGGGTGCCCCGCGGATTTGCCGTGGTGCACTCCGAAGCCCCCGGCACCGGGCTGTCCCAGGGCTGCCCCACGATGGGCGATGCGCCCGAAGGACTCGGCGCCAAGGCGGTCATCGACTGGCTGAACGGACGCGCCAAGGGCTTCACGACGCTCACCGGCACGGTGGAAGTGACGGCGACGGCGTGGTCCACCGGCAAGGTGGGCATGATGGGCACGTCGTACGAGGGCACCATTCCGTTCGAAACCGCACTCACGGGCGTGGCTGGCCTCGAAGCAATCATCCCGGTGTCGCTCTCGAGCTCCATGTACCACTACTACCGCAGCCACGGCCTGGTGCGCCACCCAGGCGGCTACCTCGGCGAGGACATCGACTTCCTCTACGACTACGTGCACAGCGGGGACGAAGCGTTTCGGTCGTACTGCAACGCGGCGTATCGCGACGGCCTCTTTGCGCAGAACCAGGGCAGGTCTCACGGCGACTACAACGACTTCTGGGCGGCGCGCGACCAGCTGCCACTCATCGGCAACATCAAGGCCGCGGTGCTGTTTGCGCATGGCTTCAACGACTGGAACGTGGTGCCCGAGCACACCATTCGCCTGTGGCAGGCGCTGAAGCACCGCCTGCCCTCGGCCAAGCTGTACATGCACCAGGGTGGGCACGGCGGAAATCCACCGACGGACATCGTGAACAAGTGGTGGAGCCACTACCTGTATGGCATCGACAACGGCATCGAGGCGATGCCGCGCGCGCTCATCGTCAGTTCGACGGCGGCCGCTGGCACGGCGCCCAGTTCGTTCAGTGACTGGCCCCTCCCGGGCAGCGCGAGCGCCACGCTGTACCCCACGGCCGGCGGCGCGACGATGGGCGGCTTGAACTTCACCGCCCCGGCGAGTCCCGGAACCGAATCGTTGATCGACGACGTGCAGTTCACCGGCAGCGTGCTCGCCGCCGCGACGACGTCACCGAACCGGCTCATCTACGCCACGCCGGTGCTGAAGACCGCAGTGCAGATGTCCGGCACGACCACCGTGACGCTGCGCATCGCGTCGAGCAAGGCCGCGGCCAATCTCTCGGTCTGGATGGTCACGCTCCCATTCAGCAACGCGGCGCTGGGCCCGGTGCTCGCTCCCGCGGGTCTGATCACCCGCGGATGGGCCGACCCGCAGAACTACGCAGCACTTACTCGAAGCGGCAACTTCGACTCCAAGGCGCCCGGCGTGCCGCTGGTGCCCGGGGAGTTCTACACCCTGACCTTCGACCTGCAGCCCGATGATCAGGTGATTCCCGCCGGCAAGCGCATTGCCATCATGATCATGTCGAGCGACCGCGACTTCACCGTCTGGCCGAGCGCTGGAACCGTACTGACGGTCGATCTGAGTGCATCGCGGTTCGTCTTTCCCATTCTGGGTGGAGCCGCGGCGCTGCAAGCGGCATTCTAGCAATCCCGTGGATGCGTCCTTCCGCCCACCGCGACGCGCCCCCACATTTGCCTGCCTGAGGAATGTGCTTGAATGCCCGCGTGGTGAACCGCGCGCGCGAAGGCACTCGCCCGCCGCATTGGCGTGGACGGGGTCCTGGTCCCTTGGGACGTGAGGATGCTGTGTCGCTGACGCAACGCTTCCGGACGGTGCTGGCCATCCAGGTCGCACTCGGTGTGTGCGTCGCGATTCTGCTGAGCTCCCTGGTCGTGAATCAGAACGACCGGCGCCGGAGCCAGGACGCTCATCATCGAGCGTCCCTGCTGGCCGATGAACTGCGCCAGAGTTCGGACGACCTCACGCGCATGGCGCGCAGTTACGTGGTCACCGGTGATGCGAGGTTTGAGAGCGACTACCGGGCGATCCTCGATATCCGCAACGGCAAGCGCCCGCGCCCGGTGGACTACCATCGAGTCTACTGGGACCTGGTCCTGCCCGACCGGCCGGCCCCTCGCCCTGCGGGTGAGGCGATCTCCATGAAGGAACTGCTGGCGCGGCAGGGTCTCACGGCGGTGGAGCGGGAGATGCTGACCCGTGCGCAGGACAACTCGGATGCACTGGCACGCATCGAAGAGATTGCCCTGCACGCAGTCAAAGGGCAGTTCGCGGACTCCACGGGCGCCTTCACCGTGCACGGGGCACCGGACCACGCGCTGGCGATGCGGTTGATGAACGATGCGACCTACTTCGAGCGCAAGGCCGCAATCATGGCGCCCATCGACACATTCTATGTCCTGTTTGAGCGCCGCACCGCGGGGCATGTCAGTGCGGACGGACGGCGCGCGATGATGCTGCTTCAGGCGCTGGGCGTGCTCCTGCTCACGATATCGGGCGCGTTCATGTACTCCTTTCTCTCCTTGCGACGCCAGATCGCTGCACGCGAGCGCTCGGAGCGCGAGCTTGCAACCACGGCGGCGCTCCTGGAGCGCGCGGGCGCCGTGGCCCGGGTCGGTGGATGGGAACTCGACCTGCGGACGATGGCGCATTTCTGGTCGGCGGAGACGTGCCGAATTCTTGAGGTCGATCCGCCCGTCGCCCCGCCGCTCGATCAGGGAATCAACTTCTACGTTCCCGACGACCGACCCGTCATCAGCGCGGCGGTGCAGGCGGCGATCGACGATGGCACACCATACGACGTCGAACTCTCGGCGCTGACGGCGAAGGGACGGCGCATTCACGTGCGGGCGCAGGGCGTTGCGGTAAGGGAAAACGGTCGAACCGTCAAGTTGCAGGGCGCCATTCAGGACATCACCGAACGGAGGGAGGCGGAGGCCGCACTGCATGCAAGTGAAGCCCGACTGGAACAGGCCTTTGGCGCATCGCCGATCGGCATGGGCCTGGTCAGCATGCAGGGTCGCTACCTCAAGGCCAATCGCGCGCTCTGCGCCATGCTCGGCTGGTCGGAGTCGGAGATGTTGGCGATGGACTTCCAGTCGGTCACCCATCCCGACGACGTGGCGACGAGCCTCGCGCTCAGCCGGGAAATGCTCGACGCATCGCGCCCGACGTACGAGATCGAGAAGCGCTATCGCCGCAAAGACGGTGGAGAGATACTGGCGCAGTTGAACGTCTCGCTGGTGCGGGACGCGGCCGGAATGCCGGTGCTCTTCGTGGCACAGGTGCAGGACATCACGGCGCGCAAACAGGCCGTGTACAATCTGAGCGAGAGCGAAGAGCGGTTCCGCAGCCTGGTGGCCAACGCGCCGTACTGCATTCACGAGATCGATCTTGCGGGCCGGCTGACGGCCATGAATGCGGCTGGGCTGTCGATGATGGGCGTGGACAATGAAAGCGCGATCCAGGGCGTGCCGTATCTGGACGCCGTCGGCGATCGCGATCGCGAACGGGTTGCCGGCCTGCTGACTGGCGCGCTCGCCGGTCAGTCGGCCGAGTTTGTCTTTCAATCCAGCAACGGAATGGAGTTCCAGTCCTCGTTTGTCCCCATTGCGGACGATTCGGGACGAGTGCGGCGCCTGATGGGCGTGACCATCGACATCACGGCACAGAAGCAGGAAGAAGCGGTGGATGCGTTCCTGGCCCAGGCCGGAATGAGCGCGGGCGGAGAGCCCTTCTTTCTGGCGCTGGCGCGCTTCCTGGCCGAAAGCCTGCGGACGGATTATGTCTGCATCGACCGGCTCGATGACGATGCCTTGAACGCCACCACTCTGGCGGTCTGGCACGACGGCCGGTTCGACGACAACCTCACCTACGCCCTGAGCGACACGCCCTGCGCCGAGGTGGTGGGGCAAAAGGTCTGCTGCTATCCGGCGAACGTGAGCCGGCTCTTTCCCAACGATGTGGCGCTGCAGGAGCTGCGGGCCGAGAGCTACGTCGGCGTCACGCTCTGGAGCCATTCGGGGCAGCCCATCGGCCTGATCGCCGTGATCGGCCGGCAGGCCCTGACCAACGGCGCGCGCGCCGAGAGCACGCTGGCTCGCGTTGCGCTTCGCGCGGCGGGCGAGTTGGAGCGATTGCTGATCGAGGACGAGTTGCGCGCCAGCGAAGCACACGCGCGCGCCGTCATCGACGCGTCCCCGGTGCCCATGGCGTTGAACAACGAGGCCGCAGTAATCACCTACGTCAACCCGGCGTTTGTTCGGACTTTCGGCTATGCGCGGGAGGACATCCCCACCCTCGCCGACTGGTGGCCCAAGGCGTATCCCGATGCCACCTATCGGCAGCAGGTGGCTGACGCGTGGCACGCGGAACTCGCCCGGTCGGTCCGAACAGGAACGGCCTTCGAGCCGCAGGACCTGGAGGTTCGCTGCAAGGATGGGACGGAGCGCTTCGTCGTGGTGCATGCCACCTCGTTGTCGCAGGGCGCTGCTCGAAACGACCTCGTCGTGTTCCACGACATCACCGAGCGCCGTCGCGTCGAGGCGGCGCACCGGCTCGAAGGGGCGGCGCTGCAGGCGGTGGCGAACGCCGTGATGATCACCGACCGTGCCGGCGTCATCGTGTGGACCAACAGCGCCTTCACCACTTCCACGGGGTACACCAGCGGTGAGGCAGTCGGCCGCATGCCGGGCGCGTTGCTCAAGTCCGGCGAGCAGGACGCCGCGTTTTACCGCACCCTCTGGGACACGATCCTCGCGGGCGACGTCTGGCGTGGCGAACTGGTGAATAAGCGCAAGGATGGCAGCCGGTACCTCGAGGAGATGACCATCACGCCGCTCGTGGACCCGAGCGGCACCATTACGCACTTCATCGGCATCAAGCAGGACGTCACCCAGCGGAAGACGCTGGAGTCGCAACTCCAGCAGGCGCAGAAGATGGAGTCCGTGGGCCTGCTGGCCGGCGGAGTGGCCCATGACTTCAACAACATGCTCGGCGTGATTCTGGGTACTGTGGAAATCGCCATGGAGCAGGTCGACCCGGCGCAGCCGCTCTACGACGACCTGCTGGAGATCCGGAAGGCGACCGTGCGCTCGGCCGATCTCACGCGGCAGCTGCTCGCCTTTGCACGCCGGCAGACCATCGCCCCCACCGTGCTCGACCTGAACGAGACGGTGCCGGGGCTGCTGTCGATGCTGCAGCGGCTGATCGGCGAGGACATTAGCCTGCTGTGGCAGCCGGCGACGGCGCTCTGGCCGGTGCTGATGGACCGGTCGCAGATGGACCAGATCCTGACCAACCTCTGCGTCAACGCGCGGCACGCCATCGCGGGCATCGGCACGGTGCGCATCGCGACCGCCAACGCGGTCGCCGACGCGGCCTTTTGCGCGCAGCACGCCGAGGCGGTATCAGGGGAGTACGTGCAGCTCAGTGTGCGCGATACGGGGAGTGGCATGGATGCCGCCACGCAGGCCCGGATCTTCGAACCCTTCTTCTCCACCAAGGATCTGGGCGCGGGGATCGGCCTGGGGCTCGCCACCGTGTACGGCGCCATCAAGCAGAACCAGGGCTTCGTGACGGTGGCGAGCACGCTGGGGGCGGGGACGACGTTCGACATCTATTTGCCGAGGCACGAAGGCTCAGCCACGCCAGCGCGCCAGACCGGGGCGGTTGCCGCGGACCTGCGCGGCAGCGAGACGATCCTGGTGGTGGAAGACGAGCCGGCCGTGTCTCGGCTCGTTACGAAGGCGCTCGACGCGCAGGGGTACCTCGTGCTGACAGCGAACAGCGCCGCCGAGGCCCTGCGCCTGGCGACGGCGCATGCCGGCGAGATCCACCTGCTCCTCAGCGATGTGGTGATGCCCGAGATGAACGGCCGCGACCTGGCGCACGCGCTCCTCAAGCTCCGCCCCACGCTGCGGCCGCTGTTCATGTCGGGGCACACGGCCGATGTGATCGCCATCCGCGGCCTGTTGGCGCCCGGGGTGGCCTTCATCGAGAAACCGTTTACCCCCGTGGCCCTGGCGGCCAAGGTGCGCGAGGTGCTGGACAGCGCGTAGCACCTACGGCATGCGCCCCGTCGTCAGTTCGCTCACCACGCGGTCGGCGCGATACACCGCCGTCAGCGCCGCCTGGATGGCGCGCATGTCGACCATCACGTTGCGGCCCCGCTCGGGCAGGTAGATGTAGTCGCGTACCAGTGCATTGATGTTGCGATCGAAGTTGAGCCCCACCAGCCGCAGGTCCTTGGTGACCGCCGGTGACCCGGAGTTGCCGCCATAGCTGTCGGCCGTGGACACGAAATTGAGCGGCGTGCCGAGGTCGAGCCCGGCCGGCGGCGTGCGCCAGCGCCCCGGCAGTTCCCAGTCGCTCGCCTGCCCGTGGCTGCGATTGCGGTCGTACACGCCAAAGAACGTCGTGAACGGCGCGGCCAGCGTGCCATTGTACTCGTACCCCTGCACCACCCCGTCGGCGATGCGCGGTGACCCCGACCCATCGGGCGCGATGCTCGGCCCGAACAGCTCGAACCGCGCGCGCCCCATCTGCGCGGCCAGCGCCGCTTCGGCGGTGCCGATGCGCGCCTGTTCCTTTTCGAACGCGAGCACCGTCGGCATCACGGCGTCCATCAGTTTCATGGCGGGGTCCGCGGCGAGTTCGCCGGCTGCCGCGCGTCGCAGGCCGGCGGTGTCGCCCAGCGCCGTCGCGCCGAGGAGTGCGACCGCCGCATCATCGGCGCTCTTGCCGCCAAGAGCCGCCTTCGTAAACGCGTGGGTCGCCCCATACGCGCGCGCAATGTCGTCGAGCGAAAGTGCCAGGTAGCGCCGCTCAATGTCGCGCGCCGGCATGCGCACGCGAGCCAGCCGTTGACGAAAGCCGGCCACCGAAT
>CAYHCW010000033.1:0-11131 GCA_964355025.1 uncultured Gemmatimonas sp.
GATGGCCCAGCAGCCGTTGTCGGTCTCTTCCAGCCCGATGTGCCGGACGACCATCGCGTGGGCGACATAGAGCAACCGGCGCCCAAAGCGAAACGTGCCGCCCGTCGTGATCTTCTTCACCAGAAAGTGCCCGGCAATCTCCCTACGGCGGCGAGATCCGGTCAATCCAGCCGTCACCCGTGTACATCCGCATCGGCCGGCCGGGCTCCTCGACGAATCGCACCTCCTCACCCACCACGCCACCACCCGTCGGCGCGGTGTAACGGAACCGACCGCCGCCGAGTGGAACGAGCTCAATGGGGTTGTCTACATTGGTGCCGTTGGGCGTGATGATGACGAGCTTCTGGTTGAGCAGGACGACCTGCGAGTCGCCGCCCCGGCCGCGATAGAGCCCTGCGAACCTGGCCCACGCATCGTCCCACGCGACCGCCACGGGCTTCTGCGCCGTCGCCTTCGCCACGGCGGCCCCCACCGTCGCGATGAGTTGCCGCGCGATGTCACCGACGTTCGAATCGTTGGTGTTGGTGAGCACGATGACGCCGACCTTGTCGTCGAGTTGCAGGAACGTCTGCGTCGTATTGCCCGGGTAGCCGCCGCCGTGGCCGGTCCACGTGCGATTGTTGATCCGGCTGATGTCGTAGCCGAGCCCGGAGCCGGAGGTCCAGTTCTCCTCGACCGATCGCGCGCGGTGCATCTCGCGCCACGATCCGCTGCTGACGACCTGGGCGCCGCCACGCGCCCCCCGGCGGAAGTTCGCCGAGACGAACCGGGCCATGTCGTTCAGGTTCGACGTGATGCCGGTGGCGGCCGCCATCCCGCGCGCGTCCACAAAGGGCAGCACCTCGCGCGTGCCGTCGGGCATCCGACGACCATACGGGACGGTGAGGCCGCTCACATTCTTGTCCACGCTCGATGACGTCATGCCCAGCGGCTGGAAGATGTTGCGGTCCACGTAATCCGCCCACGACTGCCCGGTCACCTGCTCGGTGACCATGCCGGCCACGGCGTAGGCGAGGTTGGAGTACTTCCAGCGCACCGAGGGCGCAAACGCCGCCTTCCGCTCGGCGTAGAGCCGCTTGAGCTGGTCGGCCGTCGGGAACTCAAACGACACCCAGTGGTCGCCGGCCTCGCGCTGGAGCCCGGAGCTGTGCGAGAGGAGCTGCTCGATGGTGATCTGTCCGTCGTCGTCGCCCGCCGGTGCGGCCTTGAACCAGGACAGGTATTTCTCGACGGGGTCGTCGAGGCGCAGCTTCCCCTCCTCGCGAAGCTGCATGATGGCGATTGCCGCGAAGAGCTTGCTGTGCGAGGCCATGCGGAACTTCGTTTCCGGCGACATCGGGATCTTCGCCTTCACGTCTGCGTAGCCGAATCCCCGGGCCCAGACGAGCTGCTGGTCGCTCACCACGCCAACGACGATGCCGGGAAGTCCGCGATAGGCGATCTGCCCGTCCATCCACGCCGAGAAGAGGCGTTCGGCGCCGAGGACGTCGGGGTTGGTTGCAACGTTCGCTGTCTGCGAGGACGGCGTGCTCGGCTGCGACTGCGCGGCAAGAGCCGACGACGAAACGGCGACGGCGAGCGCGACGCCGCAAACGACCAGCGAGAGGCGGCGACCGTGAGCACGATGGAAAGTTCGCATGTTGGCTCCGAATGGCAGGGCGATGACCGAGCGATAGCTTCGCGCCGCATGCGGCCGGGGGCAAGACCCCGGCCTCCCGGGATGGTGACACCACGCCGCCGCACTCGGCGTCCAGTAGCTCCGTGGGGCGCGTCAAGGCGCCGGCGCATTGCGCGGTGGCCTGAATTGACGCAACCTCCTCATCCTCTCTCCGGCCCCGACTCGGACCCCGACATGACGATCGTTGATCGCCGGCAAGCATGTGACGGGAAGCGGCGCTGTCGCGCGGCGCGGTCAACCGTACTCGCAGTCGCGATGTTGTTGTCGGCGTGCGCCCCGGCACGGCGCGGAGGCGACCTGCCGGGTTTTGCGGCATCGGGAGGAGTTGGCGAGCGCATTCGGGTCCTCGCGCTGTATCCCGGCGTCACGGCCACGCTGGTGGCGCCCACTCGGCTCGACCCTCGCAAGCCGGTTGAGCTCATTCTGTACGCCCTGCCCAACGGCAACACGACCGCCGAGACGATGGGGCGCACGATGGTCGAGGGGCTCGGCTGGCGCTATGACATCCAGCACATTGGCGCCCAGACAAGGGCATTGCGCGAACGAGGGCTCCAGCAAGCCGTCGTGGTCTACCTGGAGGCCGACACGAAAAGCTGGCCAGCGTGGCGCGCCAGGCACGGTTACGCGCGCGCGAATGCCCGCATCGTCGAGCTGGTGGACCAACTCCGTGCCGCCATCGGCAACCCGCCGCAGCTTGCGGTGACGCTCACCGGGCACAGCGGCGGCGGGTCGTTCATGTTCGGGTTCGTCGAGGGACAGGACTCGCTTCCCGGCTGGCTGGCGCGCATCGCGTTCCTCGACGCCAACTACAACTTCGAACCCCGCCATGGCGACAAGATGGTCGCGTGGCTTCACCGCAGTCCGCGCAATGCGCTGGTCGTGCTGGCGTACGATGACCGCGAAATCACGCTGGACGGCAAGAAGGTCGTCTCAGACTCGGGGGGCACCTGGCGCGCCACGCAGCGCATGCTCGACTACTTCGCCAAGTCGCAGACGGTGGCGCACGATACGCTTGGCGCCTTCGCGCGTTACCGGGTGCCCCAAGTCGAGATCCTGCGGCACCCGAACCGCGAGAACCGCATCCTGCACACCGAGATGATCGGCGAGATGAACGGCTACACCCACGCCCTGCTTGTGGGTCGGCAGGACTACGAGCGCGGAGAGTCCGTGCTGAAGCCGGCCCGCGCATACGGGCGGTTCATGCAGGCCGAGCTGTCGCTGCCGGTGGCGACGCCCCCGGACATCCCGCTGCGCGCTGCCGGCGCGCTCTCGGGAAGCGCATTCATCGCGTCGGTGGCCGGCTTGCCGCGCGAGGAGCGCGAGGCGGCGGTGCGCCGCGAGTTGCTGGCGGGCAACGTGCCGTCGTTCCTTCGCGCGCTGCAACCGGTCGCGGTGACCGCCGCGGGAGCCGACGGTGTCACGCACACGGTCATCTACGAAGTCATGCCCGACTACCTCGCGATCGGCGCGGATGACGACTTCGTGCGCATGCCGATGAACCCCTATACCGCGCAGGCATTCTGCGACGCGTTCGGCTTTGTGCTGCCCACGCGGAAGATGGTGAACGACATCTGGGCGGCGGCCACCGTGCACGTGGATCCGCGCCCGTTGACGGAGGCGAGGGATTCGGCCCGCACGTTCCTGCAGCATCATCGCATCATCGAGGAGCAGCTGGCCGGCAACGTGCGCGGTGCGTTCGTCGCCGGCATCAAGAAGGACGTGGTGGTGTCCAACGCGGTGCTCGAGAAGCCGAATCGCGTGGCAATCTTCGGGTGGCACTACACGAGTGGCGCGCCCATCCAGCCCTTGTACGCCGGTCATGTGGACTGGTATGTAGACTACAGTCACGGCATCCGCCCGGTGCGCCGCTCGATGCGCGTTGACGGGAGCCGCCGCACCTGGGAGGACATCCTGAGCGACCCGCAACAACTTTACCTGCTGAGTGATGAGGGCGCACTGACCGCGCGACGGTATGAGAGATAGGCGCGCCGTGAACCATCGCCTTGTCTTCACGATGGTGACGGTGCTGCTCGCGTCAGCCTGCGCCACCCTCGCGCCCCCGCTCGAATCGGTCTGGTATGCGCGCAACAACGACGAGAGCGTGCTGAGCTTCGTCGCCAACGCGGCGCGCATCTCCCTCGTGTCGCCGCAGGTGTTTGCGCTCGACTCGGCCGGTGACATCACCGGCAGCATCGACCCGCGCGTGATCGCGGCGGCCCGCGCGCACGCGGTGAAGCTGGTGCCGCTCGTCATGAATCCCGGATTCAGCCAGAGCGCCATTCATCGCGTGCTCACATGGCCGGCCGCGCGGGCGCACGCGGTGCGCAGCCTCGCCGCGCTCTGCCGCGACAATCAACTCGACGGCATCCAGCTCGACATCGAGAACGTGCACGTCAGCGACCGGGATGCCTTTACGTCCTTCGTGCGCGAATCGACGGACTCGGTGCACCGTGCCGGGTGTTCGCTCTCGGCGGCTGTCGTCCCACGGACGGGGGAACCGACTGGCCCCTCCTCGTACCACAGATACATCGACGAGAACTGGCGGAACGCCTTCGACTACAAGGCGCTCGCCGACACGCTCGACTTCATCTCGTACATGACGTACGCGCAGCACACCGGCGGCTCCACCCCCGGGCCAGTGGCCGGCTTCCCCTGGATGGAAGCCTCGCTCAGGCACGTGCTGTCGCTCGGTGTGCCACCGTCCAAGATCTCGCTGGGCATTCCCGCGTACTCCGACTACTGGTTTGCGGCATACGACACGGTGGCGGGCGCGCGCATGCGCGGCGATGACATTGCCTACCCGGCGTTGATGGAGATCATGGCGAAGGCCGGCGTGACGCCGGCGTGGGACGCCACGCAGAAGGCGCGCTTTGCCCAGTGGGAGTCACACGGCGTCTTCGAACTGGCGTGGGTGGAGGACGCGCGCGCCTTCAAGGCCAAGCTGGCCCTTGTGCGGAGGTACAAACTGCGCGGATACTCCGTCTGGCTCCTCGGCCTCGAAGATCCGGCCACCTGGAGCATCCTCGGGCGCGTCACCAAGTGAGGGCGTGATGAGACGACGCAAATTTGTACAGGCGCTCGCTGTGGCCGCTGTCGGGACGATTGCCCGGCCGCGACGCCTGCTTGCCAAGGGCAGGCTCGAACGGATCGGGCTTGAGCTCTATGCGGTGCGCGCCGCGATGCGCGCCGACCCCGAACGCACGCTCGCCGCGGTGCGCGCCATCGGCTACACGGATGTCGAGCTCCTCTGGTCGTTCAAGAACTTCGGGCGCACGCCCCAGCAGGTGCGCACCACGCTCGATCAGGAGGGCCTGCGCGCGCCATCCGCGCATATGGCGCCCGAGACAATCCTCAGCGACTGGGAGCGGAGCCTCGACACGGCGAAGTTGCTCGGCCACGAGTATCTCATCGTCCCGAGCCTGAGTGCCGACACCAAGCACTCCCTCGACGCCTGGCGCCTGTGGGCCGAGCGGTTCAACACCGCTGGCGCTGCCGCCCGGAAAGCCGGCATCTGGCTCGGCTTCCACAACGAGCCGGATCACATGAAGCCGATTGACGGCGTGGTGCCGCTGGATCTGTTCATCGAACGCACCGATCCCGCGCTCGTCCGTCTCCAGCTTGACACCGGCAACATGACGGTGGGCGGTGGCGACCCAATGCAGTACCTCGCGCGCCATGCGGCTCGCTTCGGGACCTTTCACCTGAAGGACGTCGCCGCCAACCGCACGCACGACACGGAACTCGGCACCGGCATCTTCGACCTCAGGCGTTTCCTCGCCGCCGTGCCCGGCCTCGCCAGCAAGCCGTGCTTCGTGGAGCAGGAAGGACCGAAGGACGAACTCGCCAGCGCGCGCCTGAACCACGACTACCTCCGCACGCTCGAGTTCTGACGCGCCATGCTCGTTTCAGCCCGCCCGCCCATCACCAGTTCGACGGAGACTCCCAAGATGCGCTCCATTGTCACCCGCGCCCTGCTGCTCGCATTCGCCCTGGCGCCGGGCGTGCCACTCGCGGCGCAGCAGTCCGCGGCCCTGCCGCCGCTCACGCAGAAGCTCGGCATCGGCCCCGAGTTCATTGTCGGCACGCTGCCGAACGGACTGCGCTACTACATCCGCAAGAACATCGAACCGGCCAAGCGCATGGAGCTGCGGCTCGTCGTCAACGCCGGTTCGATTCTCGAGGACGACGACCAGCTTGGGTACGCGCACTTCATCGAGCACATGGCGTTCAACGGCACCACGCACTTCAAGAAGAACGAGCTGGTGAAGTATCTCCAGTCGATCGGCGTGCGATTCGGCGCCGACCTGAACGCGTACACGAGCTATGACGAAACGGTGTACCAGCTGTCGGTGCCCACCGATACCGCGCGGCTCGTGGAGCAGGGGTTTCTCGTGCTCGAGGACTGGGCGCACGGCCAGCTGTTCGATTCCACCGAGGTCGTCAACGAGCGCGGCGTGCTGGTGGAGGAGTGGCGCGGGCGCCTCGGGGCCAGCCAGCGCATGCAGCGCGAGTTCATCCCGATCATTCTCAAGGACTCGAGGTACGCGGCGCGCGATGTGATCGGCAGCGAAGCAAGCCTGCTGAAGGCGCAGCCGTCCGTGCTGCGCCGCTTCTACCGCGATTGGTATCGTCCCGACCTGATGGCGGTGGTCGCCGTCGGTGACTTCGACGTCACCGCGATTGAAGGCCTGATCAAGAAGCACTTCAGCGGCATTGCCCGCGTGCCCAACGCGCGCACTCGGCTGATCGCCGAGGTGCCTGCCAACGGCACGCCGCTCATCGCCATCACGTCGGACGTCGAGGCGACCGGGTCGAGCTTCACCATCGGCTACAAGCGCCCGCGCACGATCATCGCCACCGTTGGTGACTACCGCTCGCAGATGGTCGAACGGCTCTACTTCGCCATGCTCAACGCGCGGCTCACCGAGATCACGCAAAAGGCGGACGCGCCGTTCCTGTTTGCGTCGGTGGCCAACTCGGGGTTCTTCGCCCGCAGCCTCCAGGCATTCACCTTCAGCGCCGCGGTCAAGGACGGCGGCGCCGAGCGCGGTGCTGAAGCGCTGCTGGCCGAGGCGCGTCGCGTGGAGCAGTTCGGATTCCTGGCGACGGAGCTGCAGCGTGCCAGGGACAACACGCTCCGCGGGTTCGAACGGATGTACGCTGAACGCGCCAAGACGAGCTCCGCGGCGCACGTCGGTGAGCTCGTCCGCAACTTTCTGGAGGAGGAAGACATTCCCGGCATGGAAGCCGAGTACACTCTCCACAAGCAATTCCTCCCGGGCATCACCCTGGCCGAAGTGAATGCGCTGGCACGGGGGTGGATCACCGACGCGAACCGGATTGCGCTGGTCACCGTGCCAAGGAAGGCCGGGGTGGCGGTGCCGACCGAGGCGCAGATCCTGGCCGTGTTTGAGCGCGCGGCGAAGGCGACGGTGACGGCCTACACCGAAACCGTGAGTGCCGCGCCGCTCGTCGATCGTGTGGCCGCGCCCGGCCGTGTGGTGAGCACGCGGACCATCGAAGCCGTTGGAGTGACGGAGTGGAAGCTCTCGAATGGCGCCCGCGTGCTGGTGAAGCCAACCGACTTCAAGGCCGACGAGGTGCTGTTCAGCGCGTACAGCCAGGGCGGCACGTCGCTGGTGCCGGACGCGGACTACATGTCGGCGAGCAACGCCGGGCAGATCATCGCGCGGAGCGGTGTCGGCGCCTTCAGCGCCACCGACTTGAGCAAGAAGCTCGCGGGCAAGGCGGCAAATGCCGGTGCCTCCATCGGCGCCACCTCGGAAGGGCTCAGCGGCACGGCGTCGCCCAAGGACATCGAGACGCTCTTCCAGTTGGCCTACCTCCGCTTTACGGCGCCGCGGCTCGACACAGCCGCGTGGCTCGCGATGAAGGCGCAGATGAACGCCTCCCTGGCGAATCGCGGGGCAAACCCGATGAGCGCCTTCGGCGACACGATCACCGGGGTGATGACGCAGCACAGCTTCCGGGCGCGTCCGCCGTCGGTGGCCACGTTCAGCGAGATCAACCCGGACCGCGCGCTCGCGATCTACAAGGACCGGTTTGCGAACGCCGGCGATTTCACGTTTGTATTCGTCGGCAACGTGAAGCTCGATTCGCTCAAGCCACTCGTGGAGAAGTACCTGGCGTCACTCCCCGGCACGGGCCGCGTGGAGACGTGGAAGGACGTCGGCGGGGCGCCACCGTCTGGCGTGGTCGACCAGGTCGTGCGCAAGGGCACCGAGCCCCAGTCGCTGACGGCGATCATCTTCAACGGCCCGTTCGTCTACACCCCGCAGACGCGGTTCGACATGCTGGCGCTCACCACGCTCGCGCAGATGTGGCTGACCGATGCGCTGCGGGAGGAAATGGGGAGCACCTACAGCCCGTCGCTCGGTGGCGCCGGCAGCAGGGTTCCGCGCTCCGAGTACACGATTGTGGTGCAGTACTCGTCGTCGCCGGACAACGTCGCCAGGCTCTCGGCGCGGACCTTCCGGGTCGTCGATTCGCTCAAGACGCAGGGGCCGTCCGAGGCCGACGTCAACAAGGTGCGGGAGCAGATCATCCGCGGGCGCGAGACGAGCCTCAAGACCAACGCGTACTGGGCCAGCAACATTGCCTCACGTGACCAGAACGGCGAGGACATCGCCGGGCTGCTGGCGGCCTATGACGAGATGGTCAAGAAGCTGACGGCCCGGCAGATTCAGGAAGCCGCCAAGCTGTACTTCAATGCGAATCGGTACGTGAAGGTGGTGCTGCTGCCAGAGAGCACCGTGCCGTAGCGCCGCGACCTGCGCGGGAAACAAGGGGGCAGGAGAGTCATTCTCTCCTGCCCCCTTGCCAGCCACCTCCGTCAGCGCCCCGGCGGCGCCCGCTCCACGTCGAGCTGGGTGATGTTCGCATCCCACCGGGTGTCGCCGAGCAGGTGACGCACGAAGTACTCGGCGCGCAGCCAGAACCAGTAGTCGCTCATCGTCCCGTAGCCGTGGCGCTGGCCCGGGAAGATGAAGAAGTCGAAGCGCTTGTTCGCCTTGATCAGCGCGTCGGCCATGCGCAGCGTGTTGGCGGGGTGCACGTTGTTGTCGATGTCGCCGGTGGTGAGCAACAGGTGCCCCTTCAGGTTCTTCGCCAGCTCCGAGTTCTTCTCGATGGCGTACTCGAACGTGATGCTGTCGCCCTTCACCGTCTCCTTCACGCCGTGGTGCTTCTCCGACCAGTTCAGGTTGTAGACATCGTTCTCGTGGTTGCCCGACGATGACACCGCCACCTTGAAGAACTCGGGATACACCAGCATCGCCGCCGTGGACATGAAGCCGCCGCCGGAGTGGCCGTAGATGCCGACGCGATCGAGGTCGAGCCAGCGGTGGCGGTCGCCGAGCTGCTCGGCGGCCACCTTCTTGTCCTCGAGCCCGTAGTCGCGCAGGTCGCCATAGCCGAAGTTGTGGTACCACTTGGACCGGTCGGGATGCCCGCCGCGGTTGCCGATGGTGATCACCACCATCCCGAACTGGGCCAGGGCCGTCTCGGGTGCCGACGTCGAGAACTGCTTGGCCACCGACTCGGTCTGTGGCCCCGGGTAGACGTACTCCACCAGCGGGTACTTGCGCGTCGAATCGAAGTCGAACGGCTTGTACATCACGCCGTAGAGGTCGGTCACGCCATCGGCCGCCTTCACCGTGAACGGCTCGGGAAAGCGATAGCCCGCCTCGATCAGCTTGGAGAAGTCAGCCTGCTCAAGGTCGAGCAGCTTGCGACCGGTCGTCACGTCGACGAGCGCGGCGGCCGGCACGGTGTTCACGCGCGAGTAGTTGTTCACGGCAAACCGGTTCGATTCGCCGAGCGTCGCGCGGTGGTCGAAGTCGCCGGGCGTCAGCAGCGCGACGCCCGAGCCGTCGAGCGCCACGCGGTAGCTGTGCTCGAAGTAGGGATCCTCGCCCTTCTCGCGACCGTTCGCGGTGAAGTAGACGACGCCCTTCGCCTCGTCGATGGCGCTGACTCCGCTCACGTGCCACGGCCCCTCGGTGAGCCGGTTCTTCAGCTTGCCGTCCGCCCCGAAGCGATAGAGATGCGCCCACCCGTCGCGCTCCGACCACCAGAGCAGGTCGCCCGACTTGAGCAGTTCGAGGCGCTGGTTCTCCACGTACGTGTTCAGGCGCTCCTCGAGCACCACCTTCACCGCGCCGGTGGCCGCGTCGGCCACGAGCACGTCCACCTTGTGCTGGTCGCGGCTGCGGCGCCAGAACCAGACCTGGTCGCTGTTGGGCGCGAGCCAGATGGCGCGCGTCGGTTCGTCGGTGTCGGGATACGTGAACTGACGTCCGTTGAAGACGCCCATCGTCTGGTCCTTGAAGGCGGCCGACTTGAGCATCACCATCTTCTTCGCGGCGAGGTCATACACCCCAATCTCGGGCTGGCTGACGTTCACTTCGCCCGGCAGATCGTACTTGTACGTCTCCAGCTGCGGCCGCTTGTTGCCGGTGGACTTGATGACCCACAGGTCGCCCACCTTGCGCTGGTCGCTGCGCTGGGCGGTGAAGCGCCTGGAGTCGCGCGACCAGGTGATGTTGGCGCGCTGCCGGCGGTCCTTCGCCTTCTCGGCTTCGTCGTCCGTCATGCCGAAGGAGTTCTGCATCCAGCTGTAGCTGCGTTCGCCGTTCTCGGTGAGGCGGGTCTCCTGCACCACCACCTTCCAGTCGGCGCTGTCGGCGGCCGCGCCCGTCTTGCCGCGCCGGGCGTCGAGCACCTTCTGGTATTCGGCCCTGGTGATCATCTGCAGGTTGTGCTGACGGCCGTAGACGATGGTCTGCCCGTCGGGCGACACACTCGCCCAGGCCGGATGGTCGTCGGGCGACTTGAAGTCGGGAATCTCGGTGAGGCGCTGCGAGGCGACGTCGTAGGTGAAGTGCCAGACCTTCTTCTTGGGCTTGGGCTTCGCTGCCGGCGGACGCTGGCCACCCTGCGAGTCGCCGCGTTGCGCCTCGGCGTCCTTCACTACTTCGTCCTGCGACGACTCCACCTCGAACTGCAGCGTGCCGGCGTCACGGAACTTGATGGTGCGGATGGGCAGGTGCTGGCCATCCCACGGGTCCTTGGTGAGCCGCGTGAGCTCGGCGGCAATGCGGTCGTTGTCGAACAGCGCGCGCTTGGTGGCGGTGGCGGGATCGACGATGGTGAAGCGCTTGCCGTCCGCGCTTTCCCATTCGTACCAGAAGCGCTCGCTTCCCTTGATCCACCGCGGCGTGATGGCGGTGGAGTAGACGAGCTTCCGCATCTTGTACGGGGCAAAGCGGGCGGCCAGCCGGTAGTTGGCGGCGGTGACGGCGGCCGCGTCGGGCGGGGCAACCCGCTGCGCGTTGAGGGCACCGGCGCCGAGCAGCAGGGCGACGGCGAGCTGGCGAAGCGGGAATTGGAACGCCCCGCGATCAAGAGTGCGGGTGTGGCGCGGCACAACGA
>CAYHCW010000033.1:11231-12624 GCA_964355025.1 uncultured Gemmatimonas sp.
CCTGCAATCGCTGCCCGGCCAATGGACGGGCGAGAACGCGCTCTGGCTCTCGGAAACCGAGCCGCCGCGACTGTCGGCCTCACGCTGCTCCGTGGCACCCGAGGCCAACGGCCAGTGCCTTGCCCTCCGCTACACCTGGGCAGACAGCGGCAAGCCGCAGGAGGGCGTGCTCCTGCTTAACGCCGATCCGGAGTCCGCGGCGTGTACTGCCGTCTGGACCGACTCGTGGCACTACGCGCACCAGCTGATGACGCTGCGTGGTGCCGCGGACGCGGTCGGCGCGGCGTCGATGCTCGGCGCTTATGCCGCTCCGCCCGGTCCCGACTGGGGCTGGCGGATCACCGTCGCGCCGCCCGAGGGTGACCGGTTCACCCTGCGGATGTTCAACATCTCGCCGGATGGGGAGGAGGTGCTCGCGGTGGAGGCGCTGTTTAGTCGCCTGCAGTGAAGCTTTGGCACACCACCAACTTGCCATGCGGCTGCGTTCCGCAGAGGAGCACATCATGAATGACCAGAATCCCGGACTTCTCCGTCGCACCGTCAGCAGTGAAGCGTTTGACGTCAAGCTTGGACAGGGAGTCTGCTACGTCGGAAGCATGGTGGTGGGCGCGTCCAGTTGGTGGAAGCTGACACGGCTCGAACTGGACGAGGCGCAGTTCTTTCTCGGCCTGCAGCTTTCGCTCTGCGTCCCGCTGCTACTGGTCATTGTGGGCCTGTTGCTGCCCAGCGCCCTTACCACGTCAAAACCGAAGACCTGATCGTCCCGTCGCCGCACCCGCACGCGGCGCCCAGGCTACCGGCAGATGGTGGTTCAGCTCTCGGGAGGCTTCCTTGTCTCACCCGGATCATCATGCAGCGCGCGCATCGCCGGCGTCTCGAGATCGTCGAACTGCCCCTTTCGCGCCGCCCACACAAACGCCCCCACTGCGGCGAAGACGACCAGCAGCGCCAGCGGGAGAATGAGGTACAGCACGGTCACAGGGCGGCCTCGGCCACGGGGATGTCCGGCGTTGGTGCAGCGACACGCGCCGGCGCCACCGATACGTCAAACGTACGCCCTCGCCAGCTGCCCAGCACCACGCTAAGCGAACTCATCGGCATCAGCACGGCGGCAATAAGCGGGTCGAGCACGCCGAGCAGCGCCAGCGTGGCACCCAGTACGTTGTAGGCGATGGAGAAGATGATGTTGTTGCGGATCACGATCATCGTGCGGCGCGACCCCTCCACCAGCTCCACCAGCGGCCCCAGCCCCGGGCGCGACAGGTACACATCCGCGGCGCTCATCGACGCCTCGGCGCCGCCATGCACCCCCACCCCCACCGTGGCCGCGGCGATGGCGGCCGCGTCATTCACGCCGTCGCCGACCATCAACACCGTGCCGCGCGTGCGGGCG